>JBFLYA010000029.1 GCA_040757115.1 bacterium
ATAGTGAGTGAATTACAAAATTCCAAATCACAAATTCCAAATTACAAATAAATTCCAATGACCAAAAATCAAAATTCCAAACAAAAGAAGGAGAAGTGCTTTTCAATGAGGCAATAGAATTAAAGAAGAGTTATATTCCCCTCTTGAGAGGGGTTAGAGGTGTGTCCTTCAATTATTGAAAAACCTAAATCTGACATTATTGAGCAAAATATTCAACTCCCTTTAACAAAATTGATAAAGCAATAGGTTTTGGAATTTGGTGTTTGGAATTTATTTGGAATTTGGTGCTTATTTGAGATTTGGTGCTTGGGATTTGGGATTTTTTACTTATTCACCCTGAGTAAAATTTTGACTAATAACTGCTATATCTCACGCAGAATACAAACACGGCTACCATCTATCTCTCTTCTGTCTATAGTCTATGGTCTATAGTCTTTGGTCTTACTTAAAACTTAGCCGATAATGAGAAGCGATGGTTGTATCTTTCTGACCCAGAGATGTTATCTTTGAAGTCAGAAAATCTATCGGGGCCAAATGAGTAGTCTAATTGAAGATTAATTGTTTTTGCAGGAAAGATAAAACCTAAGCCGCCGGTAACATAACTATCAAATACTCCAGCTCTTATCCCTAAATTCTCTTTCATCCAATATTCTAACCCTGCGTATATCTTTGTCTTATGATTATCTTCAACCTGGCTTAAATCTGTAGCTATAATTAATTTATTCCCAAAAAACTTTCCACTCACACCTAATTTCACCGCTATGGGTAATCTATCTGTATGGTCAGTCTCCCATTTAAGGTAACTGCGGACATCCTGTAACATTAATCCTGCTTTAAATTTATCTGAAATATCATATAACGCTCCGATATCTAAACCTAATCCACTTGCCTTACTTCTCCCTTTTGGATTTGCCTGCGATGGATTCATCTGTTGAGTTAGATATTTCAGGTTAACGCCAAGGGATAATTTATCAGTCTTTTCCCAGGCACAAGAAAACATAAATGTATTCTCTCTATCATCAAATCTACCTAATTCTATGTCCTGGTTATTTTTTTTAACAATCTCCCGTAAATCTTCTACACCAAAGTTTATCACGGAAATACCTATAGTTTGATTTTCAAGCGGGACTACATAATTCAAGAAATTATACTTACGGTCAAGGGACATTAAAGAGGTCATTGAGGTCATTTCGCGTTGAGATAGTTGCACCAATCCTGCGGGATTCCAGTAAGTTGCAGAGGCATCATCACAAACCGCGACATAAGCTCCGCCCATACCAAGTGCCCTTGCCCCTACGCCTATCCGTAGATACCGTGCCGCCTGGCCTGCATCTCCAGTTTCTGCATAAATAACACACGGTAAACAACAAATTATGATTAAAGTTATAAGTAACCGTTTCATTTTAATCACCTTCTTTTTTTAACCACGAATTGCACGAATTTTACGAATTTTTTTATATATCACTCATCCTTCTGAAAAAACATATCTTTCATTACTCTGCATAGTGCACTAAATCTCTCACTCCCGATTGCTCACCACTGAACACTACAATTACTTTCCCTCCCTTCATTTTTAATTCGCTTAATTCGTGTAATACGAATTTTTTTATTTTATAATCCGTTTATATTCTAATGATGGTAATCCATAATTTATTATTATTCCCAATCTTAATCCTGTTGCTTTTAAATAATTATGCACTTGAGCCTCATCAATTTCTGTAATACCTTTATTAGTTGCTTTATTTTCTACAAGAATCTCTTTTTCTATAAGATAATCGGCTCTAAATTGTTTTTCTAATTTTTTCCCTTTATAAAATATTGGTAATTCTTTTTGATATTCAAAATACAGACCACTTCTCTCTAATTCAATACCAAAGGCTTCATCATACACTGATTCAAGGAATCCATAACCTAACTCCCTATGTACTTCCATCGCTGACCCAACTACTTTATAAGAAAGTTCCCTATAGATTATTTTTTCTTCCTTCATCTTCTTTAATTCGTATAATTCGTGTAATTCGTGGTTCTTTATCGAATCACGGCAATCTTACCAAGTTTCGACATCGTCTTACCTTCGTTGTTGGAGATTATCATTCTAAAGATATAGACGCCATTAGCTACTTCTTTACCAACATCGTTTCTACCCTTCCATTCAATCTCAACTACCTGTTTAACTCCCTGAACAGTATTTCTTGAAGTAGAGGCTATGCCTGCTTTTTCCTCAGTCCACACCAGATCACCAGCAATATCATAAATATTCACGATTACTCTTAATCCGACGACTTGGGCGGTTGCATCTAATACACCAACTATATCTGTTATACCATCATAAGTTGGGTTTGGACAGTTATAAGCATCGATTAAGTTAAAGTCTGTTGTCGTCCCATTCAGAGGTGGAGTAATTGGCGGTGCAGGACTACCTTGTATGACGACAATAGGTCCTGTCATCGTCCCTCCTGTTGCTGAACCAACACACATCATCCCATCTTTTCCAATTGCATTAAATAGATATGTATATGTGCCCGGTTCTGTAAAGCAAGGGAACACAATTCTATAATAACCATCCCATTTAGGTCCACTACCCGGAACTAAACTTAATGGGAAGGGACTACCAGCCATACGAACACCATCTTTATATAGCCAGAGATGGATATATTGAGGTTCATCACCATCTATATCATAATATCGAACTTTATAAGTAAATGAAGTTACATTTACTGTTCCATAATCAGGGTCAACTCCATCAGATGTAAATCCAGACTCACCTGTCCAGGTAAGTATTGGAGCATTGGTTACAGCAGGTCCAGTCTTATCTCCAGTAGCAGGTAATTTCACATCTAGATTAGCCGGATCATAAGCATTAATCCAATATTTATAACTTCCCGTCTGTAAAGTCGTAGTTGCCATATAAATTCCACAACTTTGCGTTCCAATTCCATCATTAAACCAGGTCATAGTTAAAGTAGCCACCTCATCACCATTCTTTTTAACATGCAATAGTGGATAGCCAGGTTTTGGCAGGTCATTATTCAAATCACGATATCTAACTTTGAAGGTAAAGATAGTTCCCGTTGTCCCCATTTCCGGGTCTAATCCATCAGATACATAACCACCTGTCCCTACCCATGATAATTCTGGTCTCCAATTACCTCCACCAGTAACTACAGGACCATAATTAGTAGAAGTAGGTGTTGCCATCTTCCGATATATATCCATTGCTTCAAAATAGTAGGAATAATTTGAGTTATTATATGGTAGTATTATTAGAGGATTAGAATATACCCTACCAGAACTAATATTTCCTCCATCATGATAAGGTAGTATCATTGGACTCCCTGGAATATCTACTCCACCAATTAATATATGAACCTTCGGATAGCCAGAATAAGGCACATTCCCTTCTGAATCTTGATATTTAACTGAGAAAGTATACCTGGTGCTTACATTACCACTAGGTGGATTCACATCACCATTAGATAATACTGGTGCACTATTAACAGCAGGTGCTATCTTCACTTGAATCCCTGCACCACCAGCTGTCAATCCTGTTATATCTTTTGCTTCAAATTGATAGGTATAGATACCTGTAGGTGCAGGTAAAGTAGTCCTTGTTTCATATAGGACACCCGCCGCATAAGTAACCGTTGCGGGACTTACTCTGGTTAACGGTAAGATTGTCTCAGCTCCTCCTGTAGTCTTGATTTTTACCCGTGGATATCCGGCTAATGGTGCCTCATTATTCCCATCACTATATTTTACTCTATAGGTAAATATAGTGCTATCAGGCTCACCTTGTTCTGGGTCTAACCCATCATACAGATAGTTCCTTTCACCTGTCCATAACAAGAGCGGTGCGACAGGAGCATCAACCCCGGTCAATATAGGCCCAATATATTCTTGAGTTGGTGTTCCAAGAGCTAATACTCCATTTCTATCTTTTGCCGCAAAACGATATGTGTATGTCCCCGAATAAAGTAAACTGATAACAGTATAATATTCTACTCCATTAACATAATCAATAGGAACTTTATACATCATCGGATAACCTATACCCTCATAAGGATACCCCGCTCCATTTCGACGGATATATACTTTTACACCATCGGTAGGCGACGGAGGATCTCCATCAGTATCTTGATATATCACTTTAAAGGTAACTACTTTGGGTTTTGCACCAGTTTGAATATCCACCCCGCTTGTGCCATTATAAGGTGTTTGTGAAATAAAACTTAATACAGGTGGATTACTTATTTTAGGTCCTGTCTTTGTTCCCATTGGCTGAGATTGAGGATAAACTGATGAAACTCCCTTTATATCCTTTACCTCAAATCTATATTTATAGTCTGTGCCCGTTAAGTATAATGGTAATTCTTTCTTATATAACTTACCATCTGTATAAGTTATATCTAATGGGTCATTATGGTCCATCACATAAGGGCTACCGGGCACGGGTTCATTATCACCTCTAAAAACATACAGTAATGGATAGCCACCTAATGGTGGGTCATTATCAGCATCGGTATATTTTACCAGATAAGTAAATGTATCTCCAGATTTACCTGTTTCTGGTTCAATACCATCATACAGATAATCAGTAATTCCTGCCCAGCTTAATACTGGTGGCTTACTAATTATTGGTCCAACCATCAAAGTCCAGGTTGGTGTGCCTTCAGCTGAAACTCCATTTATATTCTTTGCCTCAAATATATATGTATAAATACCCTGTAGAGTCAGTGGATATATCAGTGAATGTATCTGACCAGTCAGAGGGTTACCGGAAACATAGTACATTGGAAGTGTATAGAGTAAGCTTCCCTCTCTATAAACCTTTACCCATACCCTATTGCCATATGGCAGGTTACCTGCGGAATCTTGATATTTTATCCGATAAGTATAAAGATTATATGGAGAAGTACTTATCGGATAAACTCCACCTTCTTGGTAGTTAGGTTCACCCGTCCAACTCAAAATAGGTGGCAGACTAATCTTTGGACCTAAATATTGATATACTGGTGCACCAGCGGCATTACCACCCCAGCAATCTTTAGCCTCCATGCTATAGTAATAATTCCCTGTTGTTATCAATGTATTAGTTGCATACACATAAACCGCACCACCTATCCAATCACCATCACCTGACTCTAATGTCATCGTCACCGTCGCCAATAAGGTTCTATCCGATTTATAAATATTTAATTGCGGATAACCTGGCATAGGATAATCATTATTAAAATCTTTATACAGCACTTTATAAGTAATTGTCGTTTCTGGTTTGGCAGAATTTGGATTAACACCATCAGTCCGATAACCATCCTGTTGTACCCAGCTCAATGATGGTATTCTATTTTGAGTTTGTTGATTTCCAACAGCAGGTCCTATTTGTCTCATTGTCGGACTACCAATGGCTATTCTACCGCCCTGATTCATTGCTTCAAATTTATGCGTATATGTGCCCGCTAAAGCTAATATTATTGTCTTTATCTGATAAACTTTACCATCAGTATAATCAGTATCACCTAGTGTTTCTTCGTAAAGTCCAGTAGTCACAAACAATTGATTTCCTAAATAGACATATAGCTTGGGATAACCTGGTGCTGGTCTTATATTCTCATAGTCAAAATATGTCACTTTGAAGGTAATATAAGAACCTACTATAGGATTCACGGGCAGTATCTCAGTTCCTGTAAGACAAGTTAGTCCAGGAAGAATTATAGGACCAGAGAATAGATTAGTAGGAGTCCCAATAGCTACCATTCCATAAATATCCGCCGCGGCAAATCTATATGTCCATGTCCCTTCTCCTAAACCTGTCATAGTACCTATATAAATACCATCAGATAATGTTCCACTACTTAACTGTAAATTAAGTGTTCCCGGATTACCACCTGGAGAAGTATATTGTGCCACTATATACGCTGGCATATTACCATCAGCATCAGAATATCTAATTCTGTAGGTAAATATCGTTTCATTATTACCATAAGTTGGTTCTAATCCTGGAGAGGCAAATGCAAGAACTGGAGCACGATTAATAAATGGTCCGTTCTGCCATAAAGTCGGGGTGCCACCTACTGGTTGACCATATGCTCTCGCTTCAATTCTGTAAGAATTCATCCCACCATAGTTAATACTCAATCTTGTTGTAAATGTAACTCCATATTCCCAATTTTCGCTATCTTGTATCATTTCATAATAAGTAGTTGTTCCACTTTGACTCATAAGATATAGTCGTATCAATTCAGGTCCAGTAGAACCTGTATATCTCACCTTAAATTCGAACATATCTCCTATCTGTCCAGTATCGGGTTCTACGCCATCATCCGTATATCCTGGTGCTCCTAACCAACTAAGATATGGAAGGGTTACCACTGTTGGTCCTGAATTGATTAATGTTGGCGTTCCTTGTGCTTCTATAAATGTATCCGTTCCTATGGCTATTTGTACTTTAAATCTATGTGTATATGAACCTCTTACCAGAGAAGTCTCGGTACCATAAATCACACCATCTCGATAAGGAGTTGCAGTTCCTCCCAGCAAGGAAATAGTACCCAGAGTATAAGTGGCATAGGGTAATCCATCTTTTTCTATAATCACTATTGGGCTATTTGTCCCAAATACTGGTGGCCGATTACTTGAATCTCGATACACTACCCGATAATTAAATAGCGTTCCCTCAGAGCCAACTTTTGGAGATACACCCGTATTGATATAGTCAGGTGCGCCTACCCAGCTAAGTGTTGGGAATTGTCCTACTCTTGGTCCCTCACGCCATACTCCTGAGACACCATTGGCTGGCGCTCCCCATTTATCATACGCCACAATATAATAGGAGTACATTCCATCTGGAAGGGTTGTTTGCTTTTCATATCGTGGAGCTGACCTCGGTAGATAACTATCTATCTTTGTCATAGTCAATGAAGCATAAACATTAGCACCTTTATAAATAATCACCTTTGGATAGCCAGGTAATGGGTCATCATTATCAAAATCGTAATATCTTATACGGTAAGTATAAATTGTAGTATTTAGACCCTCTTCTGGATTAAGTCCATCCTGTGTATAACCAGACTCTCCTGTCCATCGTAACTGAGGTGGTGAAGTTCGATAATAGACATTTTCAAATCTATATGTCCATGAACCGATATTTTCCTTATTCTGAACAATATCTGCCGCATAATACCCTGCCTGGTTAAATTGTGACAGAGCAACTGTAACTGAGAATGTTCCCACATCAGATACAACCACTTCTGGATGTTCAGTCGGATTGCCACCTACCTTAATACTATTCATTAGTATAGTCGTTCCACCTGTCGTCCCATAGAATCCTGAACCTGTTATAGTACTTGTATTACCCGTTTGACCACTACCTGCACATGGATTCATTATAATCCACGGGACAACCCTATAACTATCTGCAAATACAAATTCCTCGCCTGAGACTATCATATGAACCGTATAAGTTCCCCACGGCATCGCTGGTAATGTCAAAGTAGTTGTTGGTAAAATACCTCCTGGTTGAATAGTTATTGTGGCATGTTGTGCGGTAAATGCACCATTGAATTTAATAGAATTAGCACTTACGGTTGCTCCTTCCATAAATCCTCTACCTGAAATCTGAGTAGTAGCACCTTCTTGTCCATGACCACCATCTGGATTTAAGAATATTCTGACCAGCGTAAAGGTAGTAGATGCTACTTCACCTGTTATCAAACCACTGGCACTAATTACCACCGGACCAGGTATCTGAACATCAGCCATAAATTGCGTTGAGAATGTCCCATTATCAGAAGTTGTTGCACAAGATATGGTTGGATTACCACCAAAAGCTACCGTGATGAATTCACTCGCTCCAAAACCTGTTCCATACAAAATAACTTGAGTTGCCACAATACCGCTTCTCGGCGATACCACCACCCCACCTCTTATCTTAAATAGATTAATCATCTGCGAATTATCACTAATTACTGTAATTGTCTTTGTTCCAAAAGTTTGAGTATCAACGGTAAATATCGCCGTAAAACTACCTTCCACTGCGGCTGCGGTTGAACAAATAGTTAGCGTCTGACCAAAGTGTATTGAGATATTCTCTCCTGACTTATATCCTTGACCGGTAACGGTTATCAATCGTCCTACGGTCCCTTGTTGTGGTGTAACATAAGTCATCGGATTTATAAAGAAGTAGTCATAATCTTGACCTGACTTTAATCCTAAAGCAATTATCGTGGTTGACCCATAAGGTTGCGTATCAACGGTAAAGGTTGTAGTAAAGGTACCATTTATCTTAGAAATAGTTATTGTAATCGTCTGAGTTATCCCAAAGTGAATATAAATCTCCTCTGTTCCGGCATAACCAGTCCCTTTAACTGTAACAATGGTTCCTACCGTACCTTGACCTGGACTCACATAGATAACATCGGGTAATATCTTGAAGTAATTAATTGCCTGACAACCTGTAGCAATTATCGTTGTTGACCCATAAGGTTGTGTATTAACCGTGAAGGTAGTAGTAAAGGTGCCTTCGATGGTTGAAGTAGTAGTCGTAATAGTCTTAGTAGTCCCAAAGTGGATATAAATCACTTTGTTGGCACCATAACCTGTTCCGCTAATGGTAACTATTGTCCCTACCGTTCCTTCAGTTGGAGTAACCATAAATATCTCTGGTAGAATTCTGAAGTAATTCTGTGCTTGCGAAGAAGTTAATCCAATCCCAATAATTGTCGTTGTGCCATAAGGTTGCGTATTAATCGTAAATGTTGTTGTGAAACTACCTTGAATATCTGACATAGTAGTTGTTATTGTCTTTGTCGTCCCAAAGTCCACATAAATATCTTCTCCCCCGGCATAACCTGTGCCACGAATAGTAATTATTGTCCCAACGGTGCCCTCTGTTGGTGTAACAAGACATACATCTGGAATTATCTTGAAGTAATTTGTCCCTTTGCCAAATGAACCTTGTGCAATTATCGTAGTCGTGCCATAAGGTTGAGTATCTATAGTAAATGTAGTAGCAAATGTTCCTGATTCACTTGAAGTAATAACCGTAATACTCGGTGTTGTGCCAAAATCTACCCTTATCTCTTCATTAGATCTATAACCACTACCTTTAATGGTAACTATTGTTCCTACTGTGCCTTTAGTTGGAGTTACAGCATATATCTCTGGTAGTATCGCAAAGTAGTTAATGGCAAAACCTGATTTATCGGCTATCGCCGTAATCGTTGTGCTCCCACAAGGTTGCATATTTACTGTAAATTTCGTCGTCCAGCTACCTTGTATAGCTACTTGAGTGGTTGTAATGGTAAGCGTTGTCCCAAAGTGGATATAGACTGTTTCTTGATAGGCATAACCTGTCCCACGAATAGTAACGATTGTTCCTACTGTCCCTTCTGATGGATTAACTTGCCACAGGTCGGGTAGAATGGTAAAGTAAGTTGTGGCTGAACCTGTATCTGAACTTATCGTTCTAACGGTAGTGGTGCCATAAGGTTGTGTATCAATGGTAAAGGTCACGGTAAATGTTCCGGCTTCAGTAGCGATAACTTTCGTAATTGAAGGTGTTGTGCCAAAATTAATCCTTATCTCTTCACTTGCCGCATATCCTGTTCCAAATACCGTCACTATTGACCCCACCGTGCCAGATGTCGGCGATACCTCAACTCCACCAATAATCACAAAATAGTTAATATTGGTTTCCTGATTAATACCTGTGGCTCTAATCGTTGTCTTACCTAATATTTGCGTATTTACGGTAAATGTCGTGGTGAAACTTCCCTCTATTTCTGCTTGAGTAAGGGTGATAGATTCTGTCGTGCCAAAGTTTATTCGCACCTCACCTGGCGTATAACCAGTTCCACGAATAGTTAGAATTGTTCCTATTGTTCCTTTTGTTGGAGTTACAAACCACAACTCTGGTGTAATCTTAAAGTAGTTAATTGACTCACTACAACTACCAACGCCAGTGATAGTTGTTGCCCCATAAGGTTGTGTATCCACTGTAAATGTTGTGGTAAAGCTTCCCTGTATCTCTGAGATAACCGTGGTAATCGTCCTGGTTGTGCCAAAGTGGATATAAATCTCTTCTGTCCCAATATAACCATTACCTTTTATTGTTACTTTTGTGCCTACAGTCCCTTCTGTTGGACTGACCATAAACAATGCCGGTAATATCTTAAAGTAATTAATGGCAACTGCGGACTTCAAGCCCAATGCTACCACAGTTGTAGTTCCATAAGGTTGAGTATCAATGGTAAAGGTAGTTGTCACACTTCCTTCGATGCCTGAAACAGTAGTGGTAATAGTATTGCGTATTCCAAAGTGGATATAAACTGTCTCACTGCTGGCATAACCTGTTCCACAAATAGTTATTATTGTTCCTATTGTTCCCTCTGTTGGTGTTACTGAAACTAATTGTGGAGTTATCTTCAGGTAATTAATTGCCTCAGCAGACTTCAATCCTCCTGCGAGAATCGTTGTCGTGCCATACGGTTGTGTATCAATGGTAAATGTTGTTGTAATACTTCCTTCTATGGCGGAAACAGTAGTAGTAATCGTCTTATTCGTGCCAAAGTGGATATAGACATCCTCTGTCCCGGCATAACCTGTGCCACGAATGGTAATTATTGTTCCTACTGTCGCTGAAGTCGGTGTAACATCCCAAATTTGAGGTGTTATCTTAAAGTAGGAAATATCCTCTCCAGAACCAAATCCTACCCCAGTAATTGTTGTTGAACCATAAGGTTGTGTATCAATAGTAAATGTTGTCGTGAAACTACCTTCAATTGCGGCTGAGGTCGTCGTAATTGTCTTTGTCGTGCCAAAATGGACATACAACTCTTCTAATCCGGCATAACCAGTCCCACGAATGGTAACGATTGTCCCCACGGTCCCAATTGATGGACTCACCATAATTACATCTGGTATTATCTTAAAGTAATTAATACCTTCTATGGCTGATGAGAGACCAGTGGCAATAATTGTTGTTGACCCATAAACCTGCGTATCAATTGTAAATGTAAGGATAAAGACGCCTGTGTCTATTACATGACCTGTAGTTATCGTCGTCTTGTTACCAAAACTTATCTGGACAGTCTCACTGGGTTGATATCCTGTTCCACTAATGGTTACTATCGTCCCCACGGTCCCTTCCTTCGGTGAAACTAAGTATAACTCGCCTAACACTTTGAAGTAAGCAATATTTGAATCTGACCGTAATCCAAGCGCAGTAATAGTTGTTGAGCCATAAGCCTGTGGGTTAATCGTAAATGTTGTTGTCCAGCTACCAGCGATATCTGAAACCGTAGTCGTAATCGTCTTCGTTGTTCCAAAGTGGATATAGACTTCTTCTGTCCCGGCATAACCTGTCCCACTAATTGTTACTATTGTTCCCACTGTGCCTTGAGTTGGCGTAACCATAATTATTTCTGGTGTAATCTTAAAGTAATTAATCGCCTGCGGTGTAGTCTCTCCCACAGAAATAATTGTCGTCGTCCCATACGGTTGTGTATCAATAGTAAATGTTGTAGTCCAGCTGCCTTCTATATCGGTAATAGTCCTGGTAATCGTTTGTGTCGTGCCGAAGTGGATGAAGACATCTTCGCCATTTCCATATCCTGTCCCACGAATCGTAATTATTGTTCCAACTGTTCCTGTATCTGGTGTAACCTGAATAATCTGTGGTATAATCTTAAAGTAATTAATAGCTGAACTGGAATTTAAGCCTAATCCCGTAATGGTCGTGCTGCCATACGGTTGTGTATTAATGGTAAATGTCGTCGTGAAACTGCCTTCAATAGCTGAGGTAGTAATGGTAATCGTCTGCGTTGTGCCAAAGTGGATATAAACATCTTCTCTCCCGGCATAACCTGTCCCACGAATAGTAATTACTGTTCCCACTGTTCCTGTATCTGGACTGACCATAAATAGTTCTGGTGTAATGAAGAAAGTAGTGCTTACAGAACCTGCCTTTGGGCCGGTAACAATGATAGTTGTTGTTCCATAAGGTTGTGTCGTTACGGTAAAGGTTACCGTAAATGAACCTATATTATCAGTTGTTGTTATGGCTAATGTTGGCGTTGTCCCAAAATCAACACAGATTTGTTCTGTTGCCGCATAACCATTACCAAACACGGTTACTATCGTTCCTACTGAACCCGTAGTTGGCGATATTCTAATGCCACCAGTAATCGTGAAGAAGTTAATATTCCTTTCAGCATTAGCACCAGTTGCCGCAATAGTTGTTATACCTAATGGTTGCGTATCTATGGTAAATGTTGTCGTCAAGCTACCTGTATTATCTGCCTGAGTAGTAGTAATAGTTTGAGTTGTGCCAAAGTCTATTCGCACCTCACCAGGGGTATAACCTGTGCCTTTAATCGTAACAATTGTTCCTACTGTGCCTTGTTGTGGATTGACATACCACAAATCAGGAGTTATCCTATAATAATTAATCGCCTCTCCTGAACCTAATCCTACCGCAATAATTGTTGTTGTGCCATAAGCTTGTGTATCCACAGTAAATGTCGTGGTGAAGCTACCTTCTTGAGCAGAAACCGTAGTTATAATCGTCTTTGTTGTGCCAAAATGGACATAGACCTCTTCTGAAGCCGCATAGCCTGTTCCACGAACCGTCACAATACTTCCCACAGTCCCTGATGTAGGCGTAACATACCAAACATCTGGTAATATCTTAAAGTAGTTAATTGCCGAACAACCTGTAGCAACAATAGTCGTTGTGCCATAAGGTTGCGTATCCACAGTAAATGTTGCGGTAAATGAACCAATTATATCTGAACTCGCCGTAGTAATGGTATTTGTTATTCCAAAGTGCACATTAATTGTCTTATTTGCACCATATCCTGTCCCACAAATAGTAACTATTGTTCCCACTGTTCCTTCTTTCGGACTAACACTGAATACCTCCGGCAGGACTCTGAAGTAATTAATCGCCTCTCCTAAATTCAATCCTGAGGCAACAATGGTCGTTGTGCCATAAGGTTGTGTATCTATAGTAAATGTTGTTGTGAAACTACCTTCAATAACTGAAGATACCGTTGTTATCGTCTTTGTTGTTCCAAAGTGGATATAAACTGTCTCATTCGCCGCATAGCCTGTCCCTCTTATCGTTACTATCTTGCCTACTGTTCCTTCTGCTGGATTAACGAACCATAATTCTGGCAGTATCTTGAAGTCATTTATGGCACTACCTGAATTCAAGCCTACTGCTGTTATCGTCGTCGAACCATACGGTTGTGTATCAATGGTAAATGTCGTCGTGAAACTACCTTCAATTGCGGCTGAGGTCGTCGTGATTGTCTTTGTTGTGCCAAAGTGAATGTAAACTAACTCATTCCCTGCATAGCCTGTGCCTCGGATTGTGACGATTGTCCCTACTATCCCTTCGGCTAATACCACTGACCATAACTCTGGCAGTATCTTGAAGTAATTAATCCCTTCTCCACCACTTGTTAATCCTGTTGCCTTGATTGTAGTTCTATCATAAGGTTGTGTATTGATGGTAAATGTCGCCGTCCAGCTACCTGTTTCATCTGCCTGTGTTGTGGTAATACTTGATGTTGTGCCAAAGTCTATCCTTATCCCTTCATTGGCTTTATACCCTGTGCCTTTAATCGTAATTATTGTTCCTACTGTGCCCTCTGTTGGTGTTACTGAATATAACTCAACAGTTATCTTGAAGTAATTTATCGCACTGTTAGAATTCAATCCTACGGCGGTTATTGTCGTCGAGCCAAATCCTTGTATATCAACAGTGAATGTTGTCGTGAAACTACCTTCGATTGCGGCTGAGGTCGTTGTAATTGTCTTTGTTGTGCCCAAGTGAATGTAAATTAACTCATTCGCCGCATAGCCTGTGCCTCGGATTGTAACGATTGTCCCAACTGTTCCTTCTTTTGGTGTTACAGACCATAATTCTGGTAATATCTTAAAGTCATTTATGGCACTACCTGAATTCAAGCCTACTGCTGTTATTGTCGTCGAACCATAAGGTTGTGTATCAATAGTAAATGTCGTCGTGAAACTACCTTCAATTGCGGCTGAGGTCGTTGTAATCGTCTTTGTTGTGCCAAAGTGGATATAAACTGTTTCATTCGCCGCATAGCCTGTGCCTCGGATTGTAACGATTGTCCCTACTGTCTCTTCTTTTGGTGTTACAAACCATAATTCTGGTAATATCTTGAAGTTATTTATGGCACTACCTGAATTCAAGCCTACTGCTGTTATCGTCGTCGAACCATAAGGTTGTGTATCAATAGTAAATGTCGTCGTGAAACTACCTTCAATTGCGGCTGAGGTCGTCGTAATCGTCTTTGTTGTGCCAAAGTGAATGTAAACTGTTTCATTTCCTGCATAGCCTGTGCCTCGGATCGTTACGATTGTCCCTACTGTCCCTTCACCTAACACCACTGACCATAATTCTGGCAGTATCTTGAAGTTATTGCTTGCCTGACCTGAACTCAAACCTAACGCTGTTATGGTCGTAGAACCATACGGTTGTGTATCAATAGTAAATGTCGTTGTGAAACTACCTTCAATTGCGACTGAGGTCGTCGTGATTGTCTTTGTTGTGCCAAAGTGGATATAAACTAATTCATTCGCCGCATAGCCGGTGCCTCGGATTGTTACGATTGTTCCTACTATCCCTTCACCTAACACCACTGACCATAATTCTGGCAGTATCTTGAAGTCATTGCTTGCCTGACCTGAACTCAAACCTAACGCTGTTATGGTCGTAGAACCATACGGTTGTGTATCAATAGTAAATGTCGTTGTGAAACTACCTTCAATTGCGGCTGAAGTCGTCGTGATTGTATTTGTTGTCCCAAAGTGGATGTAAATTAATTCCTGTGCCGCATAGCCTGTGCCTCGTATCGTAACAACTGTTCCTACTGTCCCTTCCGCAAGTACCACTGACCATAACTCTGGCAGTATCTTGAAGTCATTTATTGCCTTATCTGAACTCAAACCTAACGCTGTTATGGTTGTAGAACCATAAGGTTGTGTATCTATGGTAAATGTTGTGGTAAAGCTACCCTGTATATCTGAAGATATAGTTGTTATCGTATTAGTTGTGCCAAAGTGGATATAGACTAACTCATTCGCCGCATAGCCTGTCCCTCGAATCGTTACTACCTGACCAACTGTCCCTTCTGCTGGACCGACATACCACAATTCTGGCAGTATCTTGAAGTAGTTAATCCCTTCTCCCTGAGATATTAATCCAGTAGCTTTAATGGTAGTGTTACCATAGGCCTGGGTATCTATGGTAAAGGTAACTGTCCAACTACCTATGCCATCTGCTTGTGTTGTCGTTATCGTTGATTTAACTCCAAAGTCTATCCTTATTTGCTCACTGGCTAAATACCCTGTTCCTCTAATCGTAACAATAGTTCCTACCGTTCCTTCTGTCGGTGTAACTGAATATAATTCTGCCATTATCTTGAAGTAATTGATAGCTGAACCTGAACTCAACCCTACGGCTGTAATAGTTGTAGAGCCACAAGATTGTGTATCTATAGTAAAGGTTGTAGTCCAGATACCCTGTCCATCTGCAGATGTTGTCGTTATGGTATTTGTTGTCCCAAAGTGGATATAGACTAACTCATTCGCCGCATAGCCTGTCCCTCGAATTGTTACTATCTTACCTACTGTTCCTTCTGTTGGACTGACAGACCATAATTCTGGCAGTATCTTGAAGTCATTTATTGCCTTGTCTGAACTCAAACCTAATGCTGTTATAGTTGTAGAGCCATAAGGTTGTGTATCTACGGTAAATGTTGTGGTGAAGCTACCTTCTATGGCTGACGAGGTAGTCGTTATGGTGTAAGTTGTGCCAAAGTGAATATAAACTAATTCATTCGCCGCATATCCTGTCCCTCGAATTGTTACTATCTTACCTACCGTTCCTTCTGCTGGATTTACATACCACAACTCTGGTAGTATCTTGAAGTAGTTAATTGCCTTCGAACCCAATGCGGTTATCGTTGTCGCTCCATAAGGCTGTGTATCTATAGTGAATGTTGTAGTAAATGAACCTGCTATATTCGACATAGTAGTTGTAATCGTATTAGTTGTGCCAAAATGTATGGTTATATCTTTATTCGCACCATATCCCATTCCACTGATGGTAACTACTGTCCCTACTGTCCCTTCAGTCGGTGTAACCTCATAAACTGAAGATAATATCATAAAGTAATTAGTTGCCTTATCTGAACTCAAACCTAATGCTGTTATCGTTGTAGAGCCATAAGATTGGGTATCTATGGTAAATGTTGTGGTGAAGCTACCTTCTATGGCTGAAGAAGTAGTTGTTATGGTATTAGTTGTGCCAAAGTGGATATAGACTAACTCATTCGCCGCATAGCCTGTCCCTCGAATTGTTACTATACTCCCTACTGTTCCTTCTGCTGGATTGACATACCATAACTCTGGTAATATCTTGAAGTCATTGCTTGCCTGACCTGAACTCAAACCTAACGCTGTTATCGTTGTAGAGCCATAAGGTTGTGTATCTATGGTGAATGTTGTGGTCCAGCTACCTTCTACATCTACAGAGGTAGTCGTTATCGTATTAGTCGTGCCAAAGTGGATATAAACTAATTCATTCGCCGCATAGCCGGTGCCTCGGATCGTTACGATTGTTCCTACTGTCCCTTCCGCAAGCACCACTGACCATAACTCTGGCAGTATCTTGAAGTCATTTATTGCCTTATCTGAACTCAAACCTAATGCTGTTATGGTTGTAGAACCATAAGGTTGTGTATCAATAGTAAATGTCGTCGTGAAACTACCTTCAATTGCGGCTGAGGTCGTCGTGATTGTCTTTGTTGTGCCAAAGTGGATATAAACTAACTCATTCGCCGCATAGCCTCTCCCGCGAATTGTTACCATACTTCCTACTGTTCCTTCTGCTGGATTGACATACCATAACTCGGGTAGTATCTTGAAGTCATTTGTCGCTTGCCCTGAATTCAACCCTAACGCTGTTATAGTTGTGCTACCATAAGGTTGCGTATCCACTGTAAATGTTGTGGTAAAGCTACCTTGTATATCCGATGAAACAGTAGTTATCGTATTGGTTGTACCAAAGTGAATGTAAATTCTCTCATTCGCCGCATAGCCTGTCCCTCGAATCATTACTACTTGACCCACTGTCCCTTCGGCTGGATTGACATACCATAATTCTGGCAGTATCTTGAAGTCATTTGTCGCTTGCCCTGAATTCAACCCTAACGCTGTTATAGTTGTGCTACGATAAGGTTGCGTATCCACTGTAAATGTTGTGGTAAAGCTACCTTCTATGGCTGCAGATGTAGTTGTTATAGTGTTGGTTGTGCCAAAGTGGATGTAAATTCTCTCATTCGCCGCATAGCCTGTCCCTCTTATCGTTACTATCTTACCTACTGTCCCTTCTGCCGGATTGACATACCATAATTCTGGTAATATCTTGAAGTCATTGCTTGCCTGACCTGAACTTAAACCTAACGCTGTTATAGTTGTAGAACCATAAGGTTGTGTATCTATGGTAAATGTAGTGGTGAAGCTACCCTGTATGTCTGCAGATGTTGTCGTTATCGTATTAGTCGTGCCAAAGTGGACATAAACTAACTCATTCGCCGCATAGCCTGTCCCTCGAATCGTTATTACCTTTCCTACTGTCCCTTCTGCTGGATTGACATACCAAACTTGAGGCAGTATCTTGAAGTAGTTAATTGCCTTAGAACCTAATGCGGTTATCGTTGTCGTCCCATAAGGTTGTGTATCTACGGTAAAGGTAGTAGTAAACGAACCGGCTATATTCGAAGAAGTAGTGGTAATCGTATTTGTTGTGCCAAAATGTATAGTTATATCTTTAAACGCCCCATATCCCATCCCACTGATGGTAACGATTGTCCCTACCGTCCCTTCAGTCGGTGTAACCTCGTAAACTGAAGATAATACCATAAAGTAGTTAATAGCCTTATCTGAACTCAACCCAACGGCAGTAATAGTTGTAGAGCCATAAGATTGGGTATCTACGGTAAAGGTAGTGCTAAAGCTACCCTGTATGTCTGCAGATGTAGTTGTTATCGTCTTTGTTGTCCCAAAGTGGATATAAACTAACTCATTGGCTTCATACCCTGTCCCTCTTATCATCACGGTGCTGCCAACTGTTCCCTTTGGTGGAATGACATACCAGACGGCTGGCATTATCTTATAATCATTAATAGCCTGCCCTGAACTTAATCCCAAAGCTGTTATGGTTGTAGAGCCATAATTCTGCGTATCAATTGTAAATGTCGTGGTGAAACTACCCTGAATATCTGAAGATGTAGTTGTTATGGTGTTAGTTGTGCCAAAGTGGATATAAACTAACTCATTCGCCGCATAGCCTGTGCCACGAATCGTTACTATACTCCCTACTGTCCCTTCTGCTGGATTGACATACCAAACTTGAGGTAGTATCTTGAAGTAGTTAATTGCCTTCGAACCTAAAGCGGTTATCGTTGTCGTGCCATAAGGTTGTGTATCTATGGTAAAGGTAGTAGTAAATGAACCTGCTATATTTGACACAGTGGTTGTAATCGTATTAGTCGTGCCAAAATGTATAGTTATATCTTTATTTGCACCATAACCCATTCCACTGATGGTAACTATTGTTCCTACCGTCCCTTCAGTCGGCGTAACCTGATAAACTGAAGATAATATCATAAAGTAGTTACTGGCTTTATCTGAACTTAACCCTACGGCTGTAATCGTTGTAGAGCCATAAGATTGGGTATCTATGGTAAAGGTTGTTGTCCAGCTACCCTGTCCATCTGAAGATGTAGTTGTTATGGTATTAGTTGTGCCAAAGTGAATGTAAATTCTCTCATTTGCCGCATACCCTGTCCCTCTTATCGTTACTATCATACCTACTGTTCCTTCTACTGGATTGACAGACCAAACTTGAGGCAGTATCTTGAAGTCATTGCTTGCCTGTCCTGAACTCAAACCTAATGCTGTTATCGTGGTAAAGCCATAAGGTTGTGTATCTATGGTAAATGTTGTTGTGAAGCTTCCCTGTGTATCTACAGATGTAGTCATTATGGTATTAATTGTGCCAAAGTGGATATAGACTAACTCATTTGCCGCATAGCCTGTCCCTCTTATTGTTATTACCTTGCCTACTGTCCCTTCTGCTGGACTGACATACCATAATTCTGGTAATATCTTGAAGTCATTGCTTGCCTGACCTGAACTTAAACCTAACGCTGTTATCGTTGTAGAGCCATAAGGTTGAGTATCTATGGTAAAGGTAGTGGTGAAGCTACCCTGTATATCTACAGATGTAGTCGTTATCGTGTTAGTTGTGCCAAAGTGGATATAGACTAATTCATTCGCCGCATATCCTGTCCCTCGAATCGTTACGATATTTCCTCCTGTTCCTTCTGCTGGCTCAACATACCATAATTCTGGCAGTATCTTGAAGTCATTACTTGCCTTATCTGAATTTAAGCCTAACGCTGTTATGGTTGTAAAGCCATAAGGTTGTGTATCTATGGTGAATGTAGTAGTAAAGCTACCTTCATTGGCTGAAGATGTAGTCGTTATCGTCTTTGTCGTTCCAAAGTGGATATAAACTAACTCATTAGCCGCATAGCCTGTCCCTCGAATCGTTACTATGCTCCCTACTGTCCCTTCTGCTGGATTGACAGACCACAATTCTGGCAGTATCTTGAAGTCATTTGTCGCTTGCCCTGAATTCAACCCTAACGCTGTTATAGTTGTGCTACCATAAGGTTGCGTATCCACTGTAAATGTTGTGGTAAAGCTACCTTGTATATCGGATGAAACAATAGTTATGGTATTAGTTGTACCAAAGTGGATGTAAATTCTCTCATTCGCCGCATAGCCGGTGCCTCTTATCGTTACTACCTTCCCTACTGTTCCTTCTGCTGGATTAACAGACCATAATTCTGGTAGTATCTTGAAGTCATTGCTTGCCTGACCTGAATTCAACCCTACTGAAGTTATGGTTGTAGAACCATAAGGTTGTGTATCTATGGTAAATGTAGTTGTGAATCTACCCTGTATGTCTGCAGATGTTGTCGTTATCGTATTAGTCGTGCCAAAGTGGATATAGACTAATTCATTTGCCGCATATCCTGTCCCTCGAATCGTTACTACCTTGCCTACCGTTCCTTCTGCTGGATTTACATACCACAACTCTGACAGTATCTTGAAGTAGTTAATTGCCTTAGAACCTATAGCGGTTATCGTTGTCGTCCCATAAGGTTGTGTATCTACGGTAAAGGTAGTAGTAAACGAACCTGCTATATTCGAAGAAGTAGTGGTAATCGTATTTGTTGTGCCAAAATGTATAGTTATATCTTTAAACGCCCCATATCCCATCCCACTGATGGTAACTATCGTCCCTACCGTCCCTTCAGTCGGTGTAACCTCGTAAACTGAAGATAATACCATAAAGTAGTTAATAGCCTTATCTGAACTCAACCCAACGGCAGTAATAGTTGTAGAGCCATAAGATTGGGTATCTACGGTAAAGGTAGTGCTAAAGCTACCCTGTATGTCTGCAGATGTAGTCGTTATCGTGTTAGTTGTGCCAAACTGGATATAGACTAACTCATTCGCCGCATATCCTGTCCCTCGAATCGTTACTATCTTACCTACTGTCCCTTCTGCTGGATTGACAGACCAAACTTGAGGCAGTATCTTGAAGTCGTTGCTTGCCTGACCGGAATTTAACCCTACTGAAGTTATCGTTGTAGAACCATAAGGTTGTGTATCTATGGTAAATGTAGTCGTAAAGCTACCCTGTCCATCTACAGATGTTGTCGTTATCGTATTAGTCGTGCCCAAGTGAATATAGACTAACTCATTCGCCGCATAACCTGTCCCTCGAATCGTTACTACCTTCCCTACTGTCCCTTCTGCTGGATTAACATACCACAACTCTGGCAGTATCTTGAAGTGGTTAATTGCCAGAGAACCTAATGCCGTTATCGTTGTCGTCCCATAAGGTTGTGTATCTATGGTAAAGGTAGTGGTAAATGAACCGGCTATGTTCGATAAAGTAGTAGCAATGGTGTTTGTCGTGCCAAAATGTATGGTTATGTCTTTGAACGCACCATAACCCGCGGCACTTATCGTAACTATTGTTCCTACTGTCCCTTCTGTCGGTGTAACTTGATAAACTGAAGATAATATCTTAAAGTAGTTACTTGCCTTATCTGAACTCAAACCTAATGCTGTAATCGTTGTAGAACCATAAGGTTCTGTATCTATGGTAAATGTAGTGGTGAAACTACCTTCATTGGCTGAAGAAGTAGTTCTTATCGTGTTAGTCGTGCCAAAGTGGATATAAACTAACTCATTCGCCGCATAGCCTGTCCCTCGAATCGTTACTATACTCCCTACTGTTCCTTCAACTGGACTGACATACCATAATTCTGGCAGTATCTTGAAGTCATTGCTTGCCTGACCTGAATTCAAGCCTACTGCAGTTATCGTTGTAGAACCATAAGGTTGAGTATCTATGGTGAATGTCGTTGTCCAGCTACCTTCTATATCTACAGATGTTGTCGTTATGGTGTTGGTCGTGCCAAAGTGGATATAGACTAATTCCTGTGCCGTATATCCTGTCCCTCGAATCGTTACTACCTTACCTACCGTCCCTTCTGCTGGATTGACATACCACAACTCTGGCAGTATCTTGAAGTAGTTAATTGCCACAGAACCTAATGCCGTTATCGTTGTCGTGCCATAAGGTTGTGTATCTACGGTAAATGTTGTAGTCCATGAACCTGCGATATTCGTAGAAGTAGTCGTAATGGTATTAGTTGTTCCAAAATGTATGGTTATGTCTTTGAACGCCCCATATCCCATTCCACTGATGGTAACGATTGTTCCTACCGTTCCTTCAATCGGTGTAACCTGATAAACTGAAGATAATATCTTAAAGTAGTTGCTTGCCTTATCTGAACTTAATCCTGAGGCTGTAATCGTTGTAGAGCCATAAGGTTGTGTATCTATGGTAAATGTTGTTGTGAAACTACCTTCTATACCTGCAGATGTAGTCGTTATGGTGTTAGTTGTGCCAAAGTGGATATAAACTAATTCCTGCCCTTCATATCCTGTCCCTTTTATCGTTACTATAGTTCCTACTGTCCCTTCGGTTGGAGTTACAAACCAAAGTTCTGGCAGTATCTTGAAGTAGCTAACCGCCTGCCGTAAATCTGAATCTGATGCTGTTATTGTTGTAGAGCCATAATTCTGGGTATCAATTGTAAAGGTAGTGGTAAAGCTGCCTTCGGCACAGGTAGAAGTCAATTGAATTGTTTGTGTTGTCCCAAAATCTATTCTTATCGTATCTGATGCCCTGAATCCATTTCCTCTCACGGTTATTACTGTTCCCACTGTTCCAGAATCTGGTGTAACCAGAACAATATTCGATGACACAGTTAATGTCCCTTCTGCGAATATTCCGTTTCCATAGGCAATAATGGTTGTTATACCCGCCTGTTGTGTATCTATGGTAAATGTGGTGGTGAAACTTCCCTCTGCGTAGGTAGAGATTATCTGTATTGTTGGCGTAGTCCCAAATTCTACCCTGATTGTCTCTGATGCTCGATAACCATTTCCTCTTAATGTTACTATCGTTCCTACTGTCCCTGAATTTGGTGTAATCAGAATAATATTAGGTAATATGGTCAATGTGCCTGCAGATAATATTCCATTTCCATGACTAACAATAGTTGTTCTGCCATAAGGTTGTGTATCTATAGTAAAGGTGGTGGTGAAACTACCTTCGGCATAGGTAGAAGTTAGTTGTATTGTAGGCGTAGTCCCAAATTCTACCCTTATTATCTCTGATGCTCCATAACCATTCCCTCGAACTGTGATTATCGTTCCTACTGTCCCTGAACTCGGTGTAATCAAAATGGTATTAGGTAATATGGTTAATGTGCCTGCGGATAATATCCCGTTTCCATGAGCAATAATAGTGGTTATACCATAAGGTTGTGTATCTATGGTAAATGTAGTAGTCCAACTCCCTTCTGCATAAGTAGAGGTTAGTTGTATAGTTGGCGTAGTCCCAAATTCTACCCTGATTATTTCGAATGCCCAATATCCATTCCCTCTTAAGGTTATTATCGTTCCTACGGTTCCTGAAGTTGGTGTAACAAGAATGATATTGGGTTGAATACTAATAGTCCCTTGAGCCGAAATGCCTTGTGCATCTCCATGAGCAACAATCGTTGTTATGCCATATTGTTGTGTATCTATGGTAAATGTGGTAGTGAAGCTACCATATACTTCTGTTGAAACTAATTGAATTGTTGGAGTAATACCAAATGCTATTCTTACCGTATCCGATGCGGCATAGCCATTTCCACTCACAGTTATTATCATTCCCACTGTCCCTGAACTCGGTGTAATCAGAATGATATTAGGTAAGATGGTAAATGTTCCTGATGCATCCTCACTTCCATGTGTGGTAATAGTCGTAATACCATAAGGTTGAGTATCAATTGTCCAGGTAGTGGTAAAGCTGCCTTCGGCATAGGTAGAGGTAATTTGAATAGTAGATGTCGTTCCAAAGTCTATGCTTAAAGTCTTGGATGCCCCAAATCCATTACCTTGTAATGTTACTACCGTGCCCACAGTTCCACTATTGGGTGTAATGTTAATTATATTTGGAATAATGAAGAAGTAGCCTTCTGCCGAACTCATATTGGTAGCAATAATCGTTGTTGTTCCATATCTCTGGGTATCTATCGTAAAGGTAGCAGTAAATGACCCTATTTCATCCGTAGAAGTAGTCGTTATAGTTGGATGTGTTCCAAAACTAATGGTTATTGTCTCTGACGCCCCATAACCATTACCGGCTACGGTTATTATCGTTCCCACAGTTCCAATAGAAGGCGTAACGGTAATGATATTAGGTATAATAGAGAGGTCATCAACAGCATAACTTGAGTCTAATCCTCTGGCAATAATAGTTGTAGAACCATATTTCTGGGTATCAATAGTAAAGGTTGTAGTAAATGAACCGATGTTATCACTTGAAGTGGTAGTAATAGTAGAATAATTACCAAAGTCAATTTGGACTTTTTCATTCGCCTTGTATCCATTTCCTTTCAAAGTAACTATTGTGCCTACACTACCTCTATCAGGTGAAACGACAATAATATTTGGTATGATAAATACCTGGGTTATTTCCTCTTCACCAGAAGTTAGACCTTTAATTACCACAGTGGTATTTCCATAAGGTTGTGTATCAATGGTAAAGATAGCGGTATAAGTTCCTACCGCATTTGAAGTCGCTGTTCCGATAGTCGTAGTTGTTCCAAAACTAATCCGTATTGTCTCGGTAGCTCCATACCCATCACCTTGCACGGTAATAGTTGTGCCCACAGTTCCAATGATAGGAGTAGTATAGGTAATTCTGCCAATAATATCAAATATTCTATCTTCAAAGTCTAAAGTCAGCACATCTTGAACCATGACAGTAGTTGAACCTGCAGGTTGCGTATCAACCGTAAAGGTAGTAGCAAATCTTCCTCCTGTATCAGCAGTTAGGACAACAATACTTCTCGTTGTGCCAAAATCTATTCTTATTTCATTTCCTACACCAAAACCACTTCCTTTAATATCAACGATGGTTCCAATAGTCCCAAAGACAGGTGATATAAATGAGATACCAGGTATAACGGTAAATGTAGCTACCCCTTGTGCACCCGTTGTAAGACCTGTAGCAGTTACTGTTTGATTTGCAGATACCTCAGGCACAGTAAAGATTGATGTAAATTGCCCATTTCGTTGAGAAGTAACATAAGTTAATGTCGGTTTGTCGCTAAAATCAATCCGGACAGATTCTGAGGCGCCAAATCCATCACCATAAACTGTAATTTCAAGTCCAATAGCACCTTTAGGTGGCACTATCTTAACAATTCTACTCTTCATATCGAAGAAATTACTTGCCTGATGTGCATTTTGTTGTCCTACTGCTGTGATAGTAGTAGTCGCATAAGGTTGAGCATTGGCAGTAAATGTTGTTGTCCAACTACCCTCTATATCAGAAACAACCGTAGTAATGGTATTAGTTATACCGAAGTGGATATAAACCACCTCTGTCCCACAATAGCCCGTGCCTCTTATCGTAATAGTCGTGCCTACTGTCCCGGAAGTTGGAGTTACAGACCACAACTCTGGTAATATCTTGAAGTCATTTATCGCCTCGCCTAAATTCAGACCTACCGCAGTAATTGTTGTTGAACCATACGGTTGTGTATTAACAGTAAATGTTGTAGTCCAGCTCCCTTCGATTGCCGCTGATGTCGTGGTAATCGTCTTTGTTGTCCCAAAGTGGATATAAATTAACTCATTCGCCGCATAGCCGGTGCCTCGGATTGTTACGATTGTTCCCACTGTCCCTTCGGCTAACACCACTGACCATAATTCTGGCAGTATCTTGAAGTCATTTATGGCACTACCTGAACTCAGACCTACCGCAGTGATTGTCATCGAACCATACGGTTGTGTATCAATAGTAAATGTCGTTGTGAAACTACCTTCGATTACGGCTGAGGTCGTCGTAATCGTCTTTGTTGTGCCAAAGTGAATGTAAATTAACTCATTTGCCGCATAACCGGTGCCTCGGATTGTTACGATTGTCCCTACTGTCCCTTCCGCAAGCACCACTGACCATAATTCTGGCAATATCTTGAAGTTATTTATGGCACTACCTGAATTCAAGCCAACTGCTGTTATCGTTGTCGAACCATAAGGTTGCGTATCAATGGTAAATGTTGTTGTGAAACTACCTTCGATTGCGGCTGAGGTCGTTGTAATTGTCTTTGTTGTCCCAAAGTGAATGTAAACTAACTCATTCGCCGCATAGCCGGTCCCTCGTATCGTAACAATTGTCCCAACTGTCCCTTCTGCAAGCACCACTGACCATAACTCTGGCAATATCTTGAAGTAATTAATCCCTTCTCCACCACTTGTTAATCCTGTTGCCTTGATTGTGGTTCTATCATAAGGTTGTGTATCGATGGTAAAGGTAACTGTCCAGCTACCTGTTCCATCTGCCTGTGTTGTGGTAATACTTGATGTTGTGCCAAAGTCTATTCTTACTTCTTCATTGGCTTTATAACCTGTGCCTTTAATCGTAACAATTGTTCCTACTGTGCCCTCTGTTGGTGTTACTGAATATAACTCAACAGTTATCTTGAAGTAATTTATCGCACTGTTAGAATTCAATCCTACAGCGGTTATTGTCGTCGAGCCAAATCCTTGTGTATCAACAGTGAATGTTGTCGTGAAACTACCTTCGATTGCGGCTGAGGTCGTCGTGATTGTCTTTGTTGTGCCAAAATGAATGTAAATTAACTCATTCGCCGCATAGCCTGTGCCTCGTATCGTCACGATTGTTCCAACTGTTCCTTCTTTTGGCGTTACAGACCATAATTCCGGTAATATCTTGAAGTCATTTATGGCACTACCTGAATTCAAGCCAACCGCTGTTATCGTCGTCGAACCATAAGGTTGTGTATCAATAGTAAATATCGTTGTGAAACTACCTTCGATTGCGGCTGAGGTCGTTGTGATTGTCTTTGTTGTGCCAAAGTGAATGTAAACTAACTCATTCGCCGCATAACCGGTGCCTCGGATTGTTACGATTGTCCCTACTGTCCCTTCGGCTAACACCACTGACCATAACTCTGGCAGTATCTTGAAGTCATTTATGGCACTACCTGAATTCAATCCAACCGCTGTTATCGTCGTCGAACCATAAGGTTGCGTATCAATGGTAAATGTTGTTGTGAAACTACCTT
>JBFLYA010000030.1:0-11132 GCA_040757115.1 bacterium
TTATCAACCAGGGAAAACAGTCAAATCATTTTGTGGGGATTCATACTGTAGTGCCAAAACTCAACCTCTCTGCTCTGTAAGTTGTTGATAATACAAGACTTATTTTTTTAAACGGCGAAGTTGGGTTAACCTTGAGTATGATTGCAATATCTCGCCGGTTATTTATACCCAGGCAGAATATCAAAAGAATCAACAGTTTAATACACTCTTTGTTCAAAACATAAGAAAGGAATCTATTGCCTTATGAGTATAGAGCAGGAGAAGATTGATTTATCCCGTTACCGTCTATCAAAAGCAGATATGGAGATTCCATAGGGCGTTCTTACTATGCTATCTTTACTTCAGCAAGGGCACTTTTGGCTTTATTAGGATTGGATAGCCCAAAACACTCTGGGGTAATTTCGCTTTTTAATCGTGACTGGGTGAAAACTAAAATTATGCCTGAGGAAAGCAGTACTATTATTGCTGGTGCTAAACGGGATAGAGAAGCCTCCGATTATAGCGATTATGTTGAATTTACCTATGAGGAAGCAAATGCTCAACTTACTCAGGCAAAAAAAATTTGTCTGTCAGACCAAAGAAGTAGTAGAAAAAATAATATGCGGTGAGATACCTTTACCAAAGGTTGATTAAAGGAGATTTGACATAACCTGGATTAATATCTATCTGGAAGGGGTTTAAATGAACCAGATTATAGAACGCATACTATCAAAAAAAGTTTATTGTTTCCTTCTAATCTTATCAGCGGTTATCATTATCTACAGCATTGGGTTAACCTCCTACCTCTTCGCTGATGACTTTATGTTTATTGAAAAGGCGAAGAATACAGATTGGAGCAATTGGCAAAGTATAGTCCATTCCTGGGTATTCACTGCCAGAGACAGCGGCCTCTGGTGGGTTCCAAAGGATACAGTTGCTCAATTCCTTAGACCACTCATTGCTTTCTCCTTTGCTATCGACTACTCTCTATGGGGAATGAATCCCTTTGGTTTTCATCTCTTAAATCTTTTGGTGCATATTTTTACTTCTATCATTGTCTTTTTTATTATAGATTTTATCTCTCAAAATAGAAGGGTAAGCCTGCTTGGTTCTCTTTTGTTCACCATCCATCCCTGTCAGGCAGAGGCGGTCTTCTGGGTCTCAGGAAGGTGCGACCTTATCTGTGGTTTCTTCTATTTTACCTCATTCTTCTGTTTTATAAAGTATCGCCAGGCAGATAAAAAAATTTGGCTTATTGGTTCGTTGATAACATTTATCTTATCTTTATCGGCAAAAGAAATGACAATTACTTTACCATTAGTGATGATAATCTACGATATGGCCTTGAATAAAGAGAAGCATCTTAAGACATACATTCCTTTCTTTGGTTTGCTCGTTGTCTATCTTCTCATTCGGTTTGCCGTCTTTGGCAATGTGTGTAAAATGCCTGACACCTATTTTTATAGCCTTGCTCAAC
The DNA here is from genome assembly GCA_040757115.1 of bacterium. Classification (NCBI taxonomy): domain Bacteria; species bacterium. The sequence goes on from JBFLYA010000030.1 coordinate 1,457, forward strand.
CAGAATTTATCTATTGCCTCATCAGAAATCTATTTTCTTATCTTACTGGACTTGTGCTTGGACTCTCGCCTATGATAGTAATACCATTTTTAGGAAAGCCAAAAATAGTCCTTTATCTCATCTTTCTTATTGTCTTATTGCTCATTCTCCTTATCTTCAGGAGCCTAAAAGGGAGACGAGATTTTCGATTCTCTTACCTCTGGATACTTATCTCTCTACTTCCTGTTTTAATCATTCTTCCATTTGAAAGATACCTTTACATTCCATCCTTAGGGTTTTCAATTATAGCCGCCCTCTTTATCCTGAAGATTACTTCTTCTCCAGGATTTAAGAAGGTTGGAATCGGATTATTAATCATACTTTTAATTGGATATAGTTCTTTCAACATCATAAAGGGAGCAAGATATAAACTTGGGTCATCCACCGTGGAAAAGGTAGTTAAAGATGTAAAGAAGTATTACCCAACTCTACCAGATAATAGCCATTTGTATTTTATAAACCTTTCTCCATTGGCTTGTTTAAGTACCTCCCAGGGATTCAGGCTGGAGTATAACAATCCAACCATCTCTGCTTATGTTCTGACTATGTCTCCTAACTTTGGACCAGGATGCGATTCATACCTGAAGGTGATTAATAAACATATCCTACTTATTGGTTTAAACAAAGGTAGTTTTCTTGATAATCCTGTTGCTCAATTCTTCCTACTTGGCAGGTCTTTTACTAAAGGCGAGAAAATAGAATGGGATGGATTTAACGCCACTATGACAAAAATGGATAACCTATGGCCAACAGAGATACTATTTGAGTTTAAGGAGGAAATAGCATCTCCTGATTCCTATTTCTTTGAGTTTAAGGATTGGAGAGTTTATCCATTGTTCAAAAAGAAGGTTATGTCCACAGGGAGTGAACACAAAGCGATTATTAAGGGGGAATAAGTTTGCTACCGACAGATTATTTTTATTTTCAGAAGAAACGCTCATGTCCACAGGGATGGACAGAAAGGAGGATGAAAATAAGTAGTAAGCGGATTTAGCGGATTGAGCAGATAAAAAACAGAAAAGAAATCCGATTAATCCGCTCAATCCGATTACTAAAAAATAAAAAATCCGTGCTCATCCGTTTAATCCGGGTCATCCGTGTTCTATTCTTACAGCTATTTTCAGGAGAAGAAAAATGGATAAAATAGGTTCTGTATTAGTTATTGGTGGTGGTATTGGTGGGATGCAGGCATCACTTGATCTGGCAGATGCCGGCTTTAAAGTCTATCTGGTCGAAGATAAACCTGCCATTGGTGGCAAGATGTCTCAACTGGATAAAACCTTCCCGACCAATGATTGCTCGATGTGTATTATGGCGCCACGGCTGGTAGATGTGGCTGGAAATCTAAATATCGAACTTTTGACAACATCAGAGGTTGTTGGTCTGGAAGGACAACCGGGTAATTTCAAGGTTGAAGTCCGTAGAAAACCCAGATATGTAGATACATCAAAATGCACCGGCTGTGGTGATTGTGCCAAAAAATGTCCGGTAGAGATGCCAGATGAATTTAATATGGGAATGAGCAATAGAAAGGCAATCTATAAACTCTATGCTCAGGCTGTTCCAGGTGCCTTTGCTATTGATAAAAGAGGGACTTCTCCCTGTAAGGCAAAATGTCCTGTAGGTATCAGTGTGCAGGGATATGTTGCCCTGATTGCTCAAGGTAAATACCAGGAAGCCCTTAACTTAATCCGTCAAAAAAATCCATTTCCTGGCATTTGCGGCAGGGTTTGTAACCATCCCTGTGAAACAGAATGTATGCGTGGTAAAGTAGATGAACCAATTGCTATCGCCAGTTTGAAGCGTTTTGTGGTTGATTATGAGTCAGAGGTTAGAGGACAGAGGACAGAATTTATTTTTTCCCGAGTCCCGAGTCCCGAGTCCCGAGTCCCGAGTAAAGTGGCTATTATCGGCTCAGGTCCAGCAGGCTTGACTGCGGCTTATGACCTAACATTGGCTGGTTACCAGGTAACGGTATTTGAAAAACTGCCAGTGGCTGGTGGTATGATGCGGGTTGGAATACCAGACTATCGATTACCATCTAAGATAATTCAGGCAGAAATCGACGCTATTCTCTCAGCTGGTGTAGAACTCAGGCTTAATACCCCGGTAGAATCCCTTGACCAACTTAAAACAGAGGGTTTTGAAGCAATATTAATTGCCGTTGGTGCTCATATCAATAAAAAAATGGGTGTGCCAGGAGAAGAATTAGATGGTGTCCTGTCAGGAGTAGATTTTCTGCGTGATATAAATCTTGGGCAGAAGGTTAATCTGGGAAATAAAGTAGCCATAGTTGGTGGTGGCAATGTGGCTATAGATGCCGCCAGAGTAGCAGTGCGGTTGGGTGTCCGAGAGGTTAGCATTATTTATCGACGCTCCCGCAATGAAATGCCAGCAGACCCACATGAAATTATTGCCGCAGAGGAAGAAGGGATTAAGATTCATTTTCTCACTAACCCAACTAAGATTATCGGTAAGGATGGTAAGGTCGTGGCTGTGGAATGTATTAAAATGGGACTGGGTGAACCAGATGAATCCGGAAGAAGACGGCCAGTGCCAATCCCTGATTCTGAATTTGTCATAGAGATTGATAATATTATCCCGGCTATAGGGCAAACCTCTGACCTTGAATTAGTAAAAAACCAGGTAAAAGCAACTAAGTGGGGAACAATTGAAGTTGACCCCGAAACCCTCGCTACTAATCAGGAAGGTGTTTTTGCTGGTGGAGATGTAGTCACGGGACCAGCCTTTGTGGTTGATGCTATTGCCGCTGGGCATATAGCGGCTGAGTCTATTTCAAGATACTTGCAAGGTCAAGACCTTAAGGTAGATAGAAAAAAAACATCTGCTTCTGTAGTTAAAGAAGTCCCACTTGATAAGGTTAAGAAAACAGCTCGCCAGAGGATGTCGACTCTAAGTATCGAAAAAAGGACTGCTAATTTTAACGAGGTTGAGTTGGGATTTACAGAGGAGCAGGCAAGGGCTGAGGCACAAAGATGTCTTTCCTGCGGTATCTGCTCGGAATGCTATGAATGCGAACAAGTCTGTCAGGCAAAGGCAATAAACCATCAAGAGGTAGAGTTCACCCAAAAGATAGAGGTTGGAGCGATTATTCTGGCGCCAGGTTTTGAAACTATTTCACCACAGGTGCGTGAAGAATACGGCTATGGCTATTACCCAAATGTCATTACCAGCCTGGAATTTGAACGATACCTGTCTGCCTCAGGACCTACTACTGGACATGTGCAGAGACCATCAGATGGCAATGAACCAAAAAAGGTAGCCTGGATACAATGTGTAGGCTCTCGCGATGAAGAACATAGATACTGTTCTTCAGTTTGCTGTATGTATGCTACGAAAGAGGCTATCATTGCTAAAGAACATTCCCCAGCACTTGAACCAACTATATTCTTCATAGATGTGCGGGCTTATGGTAAAGGATTTGATTCATACTATGAACGGGCAAAAGAACAATATGGAGTCAAGTATGTGCGATGTATGGTCTCAACCGTCAAAGAACATCCAGTGACTAAAGACCTAATCATTCGCTATCTAAACTCCGCCAATGAGTTAGTGGAAGAAGAATTTGAGATGGTGGTGCTGTCTGTAGGTTTAAAACCTTCTGCTAAAACTTATGAACTATCAAAGAATCTTGGTGTAGAGCTAAATCAGTATCAATTTTGTGCCACCTCTACCTGGACACCAATGGCTACTTCTCGTGAAGGCATCTATGTCTGTGGTGCGGTTAGTGAACCAAAGGATATTCCAGAAACGGTTATGCAGGCATCTGGGGCGGCTGGATGTGTAGGCGAATTACTTGCGGATGTCCGTGGTAGCCTGATGGCTAAGAAAGAATATCCGCCAGAGATAGATGTCAGCGGACTGCTGCCCAGAATTGGTGTTTTTGTCTGTCGATGTGGGATAAATATTGCTGGAGTAGTTAATGTGCCAGCAGTCGTTGAACAGGCTAAAACTCTGCCTAATGTAGTTTGTGTAGAGGAAAAGATATATGTCTGCTCTCAGGATTCACAAGCTTTAATTCGCGATAAAATCAAAGAACATAATTTAAATCGGGTGGTGGTTGCCTCCTGCACCCCACGAACCCATGAAAGGCTATTTCAAGATACAATTCGGACAGCAGGTTTAAATAAATATTTATTTGAGATGGCTAATATCCGTGACCAATGCAGTTGGGTGCATAGTTCAAACTATGAAGGGGCGACTGAGAAAGCCAAAAAACTGATAGCAATGGCTGTTGCTCGTGCATCGTTACTTGAACCACTATACTTAATCCCGATGGACATCACCCGCAAAGGATTGGTCATTGGTGGTGGAGTATCTGGAATGGTATCTGCCCTCTCATTAGCCGAGCAAGGATTTGAGGTTGAACTTGTTGAAAGAGAAGCTGAGCTTGGTGGAAATGCAAGACATCTCTATTTCACCTTAGAAGGCGATAACCCACAAGTGTATCTTAAATCTGTGATAGAAAAGGTTACCGCGCATAAGTCGATTAAAATCCACCTGTCGAGTGAAATAACGAAGTTCTCAGGACATGTCGGGCATTTTAAATCTGAAATCCGAAATCCGAAATCCGAAATGACTATTGAACACGGCGTGGTGATTGTAGCCACAGGTGGTGTAGAACACCAACCAACAGAATATTTATACGGCGAGGACGAAAGAGTAATCACACAACTTGAATTAGAAAAGAGGTTAGCGAATCCCGAATCCCGAGCCCCGAGCCCCGAGTCCCGAGTCCCGAAGACCATCGTTATGATTCAATGTGTTGGTTCTCGCACCAGTGAACGACCGTATTGCAGTCGGGTATGTTGTAGTCAGGCGATAAAAAATGCCTTGAAAATCAAAGAGATAAGTCCCAAAACACAGATTTATATTCTCTATCGAGACATAAGGACTTACGGGTTCCGTGAAGATTACTATCGCCAGGCACGAGAGGCGGGAGTAATCTTTATTCGATACGAAGAAGATGCAAAACCAAAGGTCAGAAGACAGAGGACAGATGAGAAAGGGGGAAACGGAGAAGGAGAGGAGACACGAGGCACTATACCTGAATTTTCAGCCATTAGCCATCAGCCTATTTTCCCGAGCCCCGAGCCCCGAGCCCCGAGCCCCGAGCCCCGAGCCCCGAGCCCCGAGTCCCGAGCCCCGAGCCCCGATTTTGAGTCAGAAATCCGAAATCCCCTGGAAGTAGAAGTTGTTGACCCGATAATGGGAGAGAAATTGGTTTTGAATCCGGATTTGGTGGTGCTGGCACCGGCTATTCTTTCAGACCCAGGAAATGAAAGTTTATCTCCATTGTTGAAGGTAACATTGAATGCCGAGCGATTTTTCCTTGAAGCGCATATGAAACTTCGGCCAGTAGATTTTGCTTCAGAGGGTATGTTTTTGTGTGGGCTGGCACATTCACCCAAGCTGATTGAAGAGTCCATCGCCCAGTCACAAGCCGCCGCTGGTCGAGCGGCTACTATCCTGGCAAAAGACCACTTAGATGTAGGTGGAGTTGTTTCGGTTATTGACGCAAATAAATGCGTTGTCTGTCTAACCTGTATCCGTATGTGTCCGTATGATGTGCCGTTTATTAACGAAAAAGGCGCTGCAGAAATCGAAGCGGCTAAATGCCAGGGTTGTGGGATATGCGCCTCAGAATGCCCGGCTAAGGCTATCCAATTGATGCATTATAAAGACAACCAAATACTGGCTAAAACAGAGGCATTATTTGTTTAATTGATACAGGATACAAGATATGTATCTATTCAGTTCTTTTGACAGGTTAGACGGTTTAAGTTGAGAGCGTTACATAGGGTTTCCAACAATATCCACAGTTTAAGGAATCAGTTTAACATATCCAGTGGACTTTGTACTCCCATCCCACCCTTATTGATAACATGTGTATAAATCATGGTCGTGGATACATCCTTATGACCGAGTAATTCTTGCACGGTGCGAATATCATATCCTTTCTCCAGCAGGTGTGTAGCAAAGCTATGTCGAAATGTATGAGGGCTGACTGGTTTTGAAAGACCAACGGCACGAGCAGCACTATAGATTGCTCTTTGCAGCCCACTTTCATTGACATGATGCCGATGCATCTTGTCACTACGCGGGTCTTTAGATATCTTCTTTGATGGGAAAACATATTGCCAACCCCATTCTTTACCTGCATTAGGATATTTCCGCTCTAACGCAAAAGGCAGATGTACCTCTCCAACACCATTCTTGAGGTCTTGTTCATGCAATGCCTTAACCCGTTTTAGATGTTCTGATAGCAATGGTTTTAAACTTTCCGGTAGCATAGTTACTCTATCCTTCATTCCTTTTCCATCTCGCACAATCACTTGATTCCGAGCAAAATCAATATCCTTAACCCGCAAACGAATACATTCCATCAATCGTAGTCCACAGCCGTAAATAAGTTTCCACCTGTGCAATTAGAAATAAAAGGATAATTGATTAAACAGATTACATTTTTTATTGTAAGCGGATTAAACGGATTGAGCGGATTTTTTTTATTTCTTTTTCCGCTAAATCCGTTAAATCCGCTTACTAAATCCACCCGCTTACTATTAAAAATCTGCTTCCTTAATTTTCTACCTGCACAGGTCGAAAAAATTTATAATGCAGTAAAATAAAAACCGCTAATAGGCAGTATAATCTAAGGATGTTATTTTTCAGTATTTTCTAATTTTGATATTAAAATTTTTTCTTGACAGAATATTTTATTTATGCTACTCTATAAATAACCCAACTTAATAATGCAGTAATATAAAACTGCTAATAGGCAGTATAATCTAAGGTTAAGCGGCACGCCCGGTGGGCGGGCCGCTTAACCCATGCAATGGAGCTGACAAAAATGCGGCATAACAAGTTATGCCGACATTTTTGCAGCTCATCGCGTCGTTAGCCCGCATATAACAAGGAGCGAGCGATTCAGACAAAATGAATACGATACAGACACTCACTCAACGAGTCCAAAAGACACAACATGGGTTTTTGGACATTCAAAAAGCAGCAGATGAAGTAGTAGCTGGGCACGCTGCCAAAGAGAGCCTTTGCATTGTCAAGCAGCTATTCGCTTCAGAGATATACCAAGCACGCTCACTGGCAACCTTCATTTTGGGCCGATTGGCGGCCAACTCGAACGAAAGCCTCGATTTTCTGAAACGGCGTGTCAGCGGAGACAATGATTGGCGTGTGCAGGAGATTCTGGCAAAAGCCTTTGACAGGTACTGTGCTGACGTTGGCTATGAACAAGCACTCCCTGTCATCAAGGAATGGTTGGCAGATTCCCAACCTAACGTGCGACGGGCAGTCACAGAAGGGCTGAGAATATGGACAGGACGCCCTTACTTTCATGACCATCCAGAAGTTGCCATTCAGTTGTTGAGCCAGCTTCGAAACGATGAGAGTGAATATGTACGGAAGTCTGTTGGGAATGCTTTGCGTGATATAAGCAAAAAGCACAAGGAGTTAGTAAGAATCGAATTGCAGCGATGGGACATTGCAAACAAGCGCATTGAGCAAACTCACAAACTGGCAAGTAAGTTCTTGCAAAACAATGGTGCAGGCTAACCCGGCGCTGCACCTGACTGCGAGGGCTGTGCCGTAATTAGAGTTTTGTGGTATCTCAAGCTTTTATCTTGTTTACAAAGTTTGGTGGTAATCCGCCCCGCAGCAGGTGAGCTCTATCGTTAGGCTCTATGAAAGTGCTACTCTACATAATGCTGATTATCATACAAACATACAAAACGAGAAATTAAAATGGATAAATATGAAGAATTAATGATAAAAATTCTACGAGGGACATCTGATGCTAATATCCATTTTTCAGAGCTATGTCACTTGTTGAAAAAATTTGGCTTTGATGAACGAATCAAGGGTGACCATCATATTTTTACAAAAGATGGTATTGAAGAAATACTGAATTTGCAACCCAAAGGATCAAAGTCTAAACCGTATCAGGTAAAGCAAGTTCGTAATCTCATCCTTAAATATAAATTGAATTTGGAGGAAGAAGATGTTGGATAAATATGAAATAATTGTCTATTGGAGCGAGGAAGATGAGGCATTTATTGCTGAGGTACCTGAATTGCCGGGTTGTATGGCAGATGGCGAGACATATCAAAGAGCCATTTCAAACGCTGAGATTATTATTCAGGAGTGGATTGAGACTGCAAAAGAATTAGGGCGATTAATTCCACAACCTAAAGGTCGATTAGTATATGCCTAACAATTCGTTACAGTTGACGGCGGGGGACTGTGCCGTGGTCAAAGTTTTGTGGTCTCTCAAAGTTTTATCTTGCTATCAAACTTTTGTGGTAATTCTCCCCGCCGCACCTGAACTTTATCGTTAGAAAACATACAGAGGAACATCCAAGATTGACAAAGTATCCAATCTGATGAATGGACGGGAGAAAAAACATAAAGGTCTCTACCGGGGTTCAATCCTTGAAAACTGAATAGTTCTTATAAGTTTACTGAAATGAGATAGTTGGGCAGGATAGAAGAAAGAAAGAGAAAAAACGGCGAAGAAGTGAAAAAATCGGTGAAGGATAAGAGCCGCTAACAAAAATATTGGGAGGTTGATTTCAAATGGTTCAGGTTAGTGTAGATGAAATAAAACAAGATATATCGGTTTATCTTCCGTGTGTAGAAGTTGGAGAGACAGTTGTTATTATGAAGGAAGGTAAACCTCTGGCAGAATTCAAACCTGTTACTTCGACTTCTAAACGGCTACGACCCTTTGGATTATGCAGTGGAGAATTTATTGTGCCAAATGACTTTGATGCTCCATTGCCAGAAAGTATCATTCAGGAGTTTGAAGGACAATGAAACTACTTTTGGATACCCATATCTTTCTCTGGTTCATTAGCGGGGACAAACGATTACCAGAAGGTATGCGAGATACCATTCGTGATCCTAATAACGAAGTCTACTTGAGTGTTGTGTCGCTATGGGAAGCGATCGTTAAATACCAGATAGGTAAACTTTCCTTGCCTCAACCACCAAATGTCTATTTACCAATCCAACGCCAAAAACACCAAATAGATAGTTTATCTCTGGATGAAGCCAGTGTGTCTCAACTTGCTAATCTTGCTAAAATTCACCATGACCCATTTGATCGTATGCTGATTTGTCAAGCAATGGAACACGGTTTAACAATTGTTAGAGTAGATGATACCATTTGTAATTATTCTGTTTCTGTTCTAAACCGCATCTTAAAGTAGACTTAAATCTGATTTTGATGATGTTTTGCTTATGAATTTGGGTGTTATCTGGTTTCTGGATAACATCCCAAATGGGGAGATATGAAGGGCAAACCATGAATGTGGAATGCACAATAATTCGGTGAGGCAGAGGAAAAGGAAAAGACAGCGAATCAAAGCTTTTGTCTAACCCTGCATTGCAGTTGACGGCGGGGGACTCTGCCGTGGTCAAAGTTTTGTGGTCTCTCAAAGTTTTATCTTGCTATCAAACTTTTGTGGTAATTCTCCCCGCCGCACCTGAACTTTATCGTTAAGCGGCACGCCCGAGGAGGGAGCAGATGAAAAAAATAGAAGAGATTGAGCAGATATTAAAAGATAAGGTAGGGAGTAGGGTCGGGTAGGGAGTAGGGTCG
>JBFLYA010000030.1:11232-26595 GCA_040757115.1 bacterium
GGTAGGGAGTAGGGTCGGGTAGGGAGTAGGGTCGCATCTTGAATTGTGAATTGGTATTCTGAAATAAGATACTTTAGCCAGCAAGGAGAAAAGAAAAAAGACGGCAGTGTGCAGCTTTTTCTAACCATTCGCTGCACCTGACTGCGAGGGGCTGTGGCGTGATTGAAATAGTTTTGTGCTTTATCAAAGTTTTAACCTAGTTATAAAGTTTAGTGGTAATTTCCCCTCGCAGCAGGTGAGCTCAATCGTTAGCCGGATACCAACTTACTATTTATGCTTAAGAAGAAAACTGGACTATGCTATCACAGAATTTGAACTTGTTGATTGAATGAGGTGGACGATGAATGCTATAGAATTTCAAACCACAGTCAAGAACAATATCATTGAGATTCCTCACAGATACCTCAGCAATCTCACGAAGCGCGTGCGTGTGATCTTGCTGGTTGAAGGAAACAAACCTGCTGTGAATTTCATTGATGAATTACTTGCACATCCTGTGCAAGTAAAAGGTTTTCGTTCTTTAACGAGAGAAGAAGTCTATGCCAGATAACGAACGCACAACTTGCTTCATTGATACGAATATCTGGCTATATGCCTTTATCGAAGGGGATGACTCAACCAAATCGGGAATAGCACGCGCGCTGATTCAAGAAACGGCACCTATGCTTAGTACACAGGTGATCAACGAAGTATGTGTCAACTTGCTGAAGCAAGCCAACTTTACCGAAGAACAAGTATGCCAACTCATCGAGTCGTTCTATGAGAAATACGTCGTTACTGAGTTAAACAAGTCAGTGCTATTGACTGCGTCGCAACTTCGCCAGCAGTATTCCTTGTCCTTTTGGGACAGCACGATTATAGCAAGTGCACTCAGTGTGGGTGTTCCCATTCTATATTCCGAAGACTTGCAAGAGGGATTAATTATTGAAAGGCGACTTAAGGTGCTCAATCCATTCGGACAGAGATAGTTGGAGATATTTTACGGTCAAACCGTGAATGTGGAATGCACAATAATTTGGTGAGGCAGAGGAAAAGGAAAAGACAGCGAATCAAAGCTTTTGTCTAACCCTGCGTTGCAGTTGACGGCGGGGGACTGTGCCGTGGTCAGAGTTTTGTGGTCTCTCAAAGTTTTATCTTGCTATCAAACTTTTGTGGTAATTCTCCCCGCCGCACCTGAACTTTATCGTTAGACATAAGGTGGAGCGTATTATCGCGAATATCAAATCGAGATATCCACATTCCATAGAAATGAAAGGGAAAGGTCAATGCATATCATTACTCGAAAACGGTTGAATGAATTTGCAGAGAAACATCCTGATGCCAAGTTGGTTCTTCAACATTGGTATGGTTTGATGAAATCGGGACGGTTTCGTTCGTTTCCAGAATTGCGTGCAGTCTTTCAGGACGCTGACCAGATAGGAAAATTGACCGTTTTTAATATTGGCCGCAAAGTGCGTCTAATTGCAGCTATCCATTACAATCGACAGAAGGTTTACATTCGTGCTGTATTAACGCACGACGAGTATAATAAAGGCTTATGGAAGGAGTAACCCATGATGGTAGAAGTACAAACAGCGGAACGCGTCTGGCCAACACTCGCACCAGTCGTATTTGCTCCGCATACGGAGAGTGAATATCAACGACTTGTGGCTTTACTTGATGCTTTGATTGATGTGGTAGGTGAGAATGAAAGTCATCCCCTATCCTCGTTGATGGAAGTGATTGGTGTGCTGATTGAAAAGTATGAGGACGAACATGTCCCAGAACTGACAGAGATATAGCCATTGAATCATTTGTAGAGAATAGCAAGAGAATTCTAACCAGTCGTTGCATCGGACGGCGGGGGAGCTAACCACTTCTCAAAGTTTTGTGGTTGACCAAAGTTTTGTTGTGTATATAAAGTTTAGTGGCAATTCTCCCCGCCGCCGCTGAACTCAGCGTTAGACAAATAGAATATTAACACTCAAGATGAATTGGTAAAATGAAATATGTTATTATTTGAGTGGGATCCAAGAAAAGCAATTAAGAATATAAATGTCCATGGTATATCTTTTGATGAAGCCAGCACAACTTTTAGCGATACACTATCATTAACAATCTATGATCCGTTACATTCTGAGCAAGAAGACAGATTTATTTTAATTGGGAATTCACTTAAACATCGTGTGTTAGTAACTGTTCATACAGAAAGAGGGGATAAAATTAGAATAATAAGCTCGAGAAAGGCAACAGAAAATGAAAGGAGACAATATGAAGAGAATGCAAAAAGATCGGGATATGCTTGAAGAATATGATTTCAGCAAAGGTATTCAGGGAAAATACGTAAAAAAATACTGCGAAGGGACAAATGTTGTAGTTATTGATACTGATGTTATCAAATTTTTCCCTGACCATGAATCTGTAAATCAAGCATTAAGATCATTAATTGATATTATTAAGAGACAAAAACAATATGCTTAATCACTCGCTGCACCTGACTACGGGGGGCTGTGCCGTAATTAGAGTTTTGTGGTATCTCAAGCTTTTATCTTGTTTACAAAGTTTGGTGGCAATTCTCCCTGCCGCCGCTGAACTCAATTGGTAGAACTAAAATATTATGGGATACAATCTGTATCTGGTAAAAAAAGAAAATTGGTTTGATAAGGAGAATGTATTTACCCAAACCGAATGGGAAGATATTCAAAAATATCAGATATCGAATTGGCTTTATTTTGATGAAGGGACAATTACAATTAAAAATCCTTCGAAAGAACAAGTAATAGATTTTGTCAAGATGGCAAAAAGATATAATTGGTTCGTTCAAGGCGACGATGGCGAAAAATATTCAGAAGATGGCTCGCCTATTTATGAGAAACCTAAAAAATCTGGACTATTTGGGGGAATTAGATATCTTATATCAGAGTTATTGGCAAAAAAGAAAATCGAACATTCAATGAAAAGTGTAACTTGCCCTTTTAAAGTCGGAGATAAAGTAAAAACGACACACAGAACGGGTGGTGTTGTTATTGACATAGATCCAAAAGCAAATCATGGCTTAGGCAGTATCAAGGTAAAGTTTCCTGATGGAGTTGTCTTAGGGGGAACTTTTATTGCTCACGGTTTTGAAAAAGAGTTCTAACAACTCGCTGCAGCCGACATAGCTTACGCTCGGTGGCTGAGCTCGGTCGTTAGGTCTGAAAAATTGGAGGATAGTCATGAATACATTGACATATGATAATTTAATTGACACTGTAAAATCATTATCAATTGAAGAAAAAGAGGAACTTAAATTTTTGATGGAGAGGTATCTTATAGAGGAACGGAGAGAAGAAATCTATAAAAATTATCAAAATAGCTTGAAAGAAGCTGAAAAAGGGAAGTTAGAATTTTCAAGTAATGTCCGCAAACTAAGGAAAATGGTAGAAAAGTGATAGAAATCAGTTTTAGTTCTTCTTTTAAAAGAGCGTATAAGAAAAGGATTAAATGGTCTGATGAGTTAGAACGGAAATTTTGGGAAAGAGTAGAGATGTTTACAAAAGCTCCTTTTGATAGAATTTTGAAGACACACAAGTTATCAGGAAGACTACAAGAATTATGGAGTTTTAGTATTGAATACGATGTCCGGGTAATATTTTATTTTGCTGATAGGAATAGGGTGGTATTTGTAGATATAGGAAAACATGATGAAGTTTATTGACCTAACAATTCGTTGCAGCGGACGGCGGGGGACTGTGCTGTAATTGAGAGTTTTGTAGTATATCAATAGGTAATCGTGCTTACAAAGTTTGGTGGCAATTCTCCCTGCCGCCGCTGAACTCAATTGTTAGGCAGATAGGAGACAACGGGATGATACCCATACAATGTAAGAAATGCGGACATATTCAAGATGCTGGGAGTACCTTGTCACCCAATGACACCTGTGAACGATGCGGTACACCCATCTACGGACCCAGAGCTCACAATCCAACAACTATGGCAATTCTCGCCGTAGTAACAGTGATTGGTGCCGCGATACTGGGTATGCCCAAGAACTTCCTGCTCATAGTCGGTATCTTGGCTGCCTTCTTGGTGATCAACGCAGTCATAAGGCGAAAGAGGTGAGACATGGGGACAGTCGTATTTCTCGTCGCCATTATAGTCGGTGCTGTGATATCCGCAATCTTTTACTGGCTTTTCCCCTTTGAGCCGCCTATTCAGAAGTGCGAAACATGCTTTCACCAAATGCAGGTCCTTAAGTTCACAGGCAGAGGTGGAGTGATGCTTTTGCGGGAAGAAATGGTCTCCGGCATCGGCTATGCGGAACAATGTTGGGAGTGTGGCAGGGTGTATTGTGCCGAGTGCTATCCTTCGCGTCCGCGGAACACTTGTGTTTGCGGACGGGGGAGGGACGCTGTGCGTCATATCGGAGGCACAGTCTATCGAGGTTCATTACGGCTTGTGAAAGTCCGATACATCAATTAAAGGAGATATTAGGGTCAAACCGTGAATGTGGAATGCACAATAATTTGGTGAGGCAGAGGAAAAGGAAAAGACAGCGAATCAAAGCTTTTGTCTAACCCTGCGTTGCAGTTGACGGCGGGGGACTGTGCCGTGATTGAAAGTTTTATAGTATCTCAAAGGTTAATCGTGCGGACAAAGTTTGGTGGTAATCCTCTCCGCCACCGCTGAACTCAGTGTTAGACTAAAAGAGATTAAACCACGAACGACCCACAAGTGGGTACCCCGGAAGAACACGAAGTGAAATTTGATGAAATATCTAATAAAGTTAGCAAATATTAAAGTTGGCTTGTTGATAAATTTCAATGTAGAAAGTTTGAAAAAAGGCATAAAAAGATTTGTCTTGTCCAATCTTCGTGACCTTCGTGCTCTTCGTGATGAATAGTTACATAAATCTTTTTATTATCTCTAAAATATAAAAGTATTATACCAGACCTTGATTATGTAGAAATAAGAAGAAAAGACGGCGAAGTGGAATTTTTACTTAATCAATCGCTGATCCTGACCGTAATACGTCAGTTATTTGGGGGAATGAACATTAACCTGCGGAGGACAGAGCAATGAAAATAGTAGGCAAGTAGGTAGTAGGGAAGTAGGAAAGGGATAAAGGATGTGCACGGTATTCCTCTTCTGGGGGCAATGTCTCCCCCTTTCCTACTTTCCTACTCTCCTACTTCCTACTTTCAGGAGAATCCCCCATTTCAGTGACGCATTACTCCTGACCGATTTTTTCACTTGACAACAAATATCAACAATGATACTATATTTACATGGCAAAGGTTGAAGAAATTATTACCCGTATGAAGCGGAATCCTAACGATATCCGATTCAGTGAGTTGTGCAAGGTATGTAATTACTACTTTGGAAAATCTCGTCAGAGTAGTAGTAGTCACCGAGTATATAAAACTCCATGGCAAGGTAATCCACGGATTAACATACAAAATAATAAAGGAAAAGCTAAAACATACCAAATAAAACAGGTCATTTTAGCTATTGAAAGATTGGAGGTAGAACATGGCCATAAAAAATGATCGTTATACCTATCGAGTAACATGGTCAGAGGATGATAATGAATATGTTGGTTTATGTATAGAGTTTCCAGGTTTGAGTTGGCTTGCTAAAACTTCTGAAGATGCCTTAAAAGGGATACAGAGATTAGTTGCTGATGTTATAAAAGATATGTTTGAAAATGGTGAAACTATACCTAATGCAATATCCTGTAAACAGTATAGTGGTAAATTTATGGTACGCGTCCCACCTGAAGTTCATCGGAAGCTTGCAATTAAGGCGGCAGAATCAGGAGTCAGTTTAAATCGGTTTGCCAGTTCAAAATTAAGTCAAGGAGTTGAATTGAAATCAGACTTTGGTTATGGAATACAGGAAAAATTAGGAAGGAAGGAAAAAAGACGGCGAAGTGGAATTTTTACTTAATCAGTCGTTGCAGCGGACGGCGAGGGACTGTGCCGTGATTGAAAGTTTTGTAGTATCTCAAGGGATAATCATGCGGACAAAGTTTAGTGGCAATCCTCCCCGCCGCACCTGAACTTTATCGTTAGACGTATACCACTGGAAGAAAAATGATCTTTAGGAGGGCTTAAGTGAGTTCATTGTTGATTGGAGTAATTGCTTCTTTAATTTCTACTATCATAGGTTACTTAATAGCTAAGGCAGTTCAATATTTGAGAGAATTAAGACCACTCCAAAAAACTTGGCAGTTTAGAAAGGATGAGCAAATTTGTGTTTTTATAGCGAGTCCTGGAGAAATAGATACAGGTGTCTATAAAAAGAGAATTACTACTTTAGGCCATATTTATGGTTTTGCTTATATTTTAAATTCTATTAAAAAGGGATATCCCAATTTAGAAATTAATCATCTATATTTCACCCGAGACTCAAAAACCGATAATTTCTCTTCCGAACTCCTTGGGTCAACTGGTATTTGTTTAGGAGGACATAAACATAATTGGGTAACAAAATTATTCCTTGAAGAGATACATCCACCAGTTGTGTTCGATGAAAACGATAACTTAATAGACTTACTGAATAAAAAAATATATAAACCTAAAGTAGAAGACGATAGAATATTAGAAGATTATGGAATAATTATCAAAACAGTAAATCCCAATAACAGAAGGAACAAGGTCTTCATATTTGCAGGTTGTCATACTTACGGGGTTATTGCTGCAGCCAAATTCTTCTACGAAAATCTCCCTAAAATGGAAATAGTTAAGTACAACCAATTCGAAGTTATAGTAAGTGGGAAGGTTATAGGTTCTCATGTATATCAGTTAAATAAAATAGACCAGCATATAATAGATTGAGGGAGGTTATTAATGGAAAAAGTTATATTATTTGATATTGGAAAAACTTTAATTGATGGAGATGCTATTATTAATGGAGCGTTAGAACACTCTGCTAAGAAATTGAAAAAGTTAAAATTCATCGATGATGAGGAAAAATTTATTATAGCCTATTTAGAGGCAGACAAAGATACTACTTTTGCCCATATACATCATACTTACTCAGATTTTGAAATAATAAAAAAAGCATGGAAAAATCTTGGTCGTGAGGATAACTACAAAGTTTATGCTAATTTTCTCCTTGAATATAGAAATTATGTAAGGAGCAAAATTAAACCTGATTCAAAGATTTTAAAAACATTCCAACATTTACAGAATAAGAAGATGTTGCTTGGAATTGCTTCAGATGGTACTATCGTAGAACAGTTAGAAACTCTTGTGCGATTAAGAATAATTTCATATTTAGAACCCAACTTAATTTTCGTGTCTGAAGATATTGGAGTTGAAAAAACCAATAAAGATTTCTATAAATATATTCTCCAAAAGAATGGTAATCCAAATAGAAGAATGGTTATAGTTGGAGATAGACTTGAAGCTGATATTCTTATACCAAAGCAATTAGGATTTAAAACAGTGCTGGTTCTCAAATATGCAAAATATATAGAAGAAAAAATTAAATATGTAAACCCTGATTTTGTAATAAATGACATTCCTGAGATGGAAAGAATTGCTGATTTAATATGAGATTTGAGTTATATGGCGTCTAACAAAAAAATGAACCAGACGAGGATAGTGACGGGGTCGGATAGTGCCGGGGTCAGACCTCGAGTGAGTGTTGACAAGAAAAACTACATTTTGTTTGACGATGAACAAATTTTAGTGTATGTATAACTCTATTAAAATAAAGCAATTAAGAAATTAGGTATAAACTTACATGGAGTATTCACTAATTCATATCATAAGATTTTGATCATAAATGAAAAAGTGGAGTATCTTTACATCTATATTCAATCTATTGTTTTTCAATGGGTTATGCAATATTCATCAAATTATATAGATGAAAAGATTTGTCAACACTCACTCGAAAGCAGAATTAACTCAGCAAAATGCAGCTTTTGTCTAACCAATCGCTGCACCTGACTGCGGGGGGCTGTGCCGTTTTCAATGTTTTGTGGTATCTCAAGCTTTTATCTTGTTTACAAAGTTTGGTGGTAGTCCTCCCCGCAGCAGGTGAGCTCTATCGTTGTGCGGAAGGAGGTTGAAAGAAAATGCGAGGATTTCATACCGCTGTAACACTTTTCCTGGTAATTCTGGCCGCAATACCACGCGTGTTCTCTGCAGAGGCGCCCTCTGCTGATCTAAAGGCCGTTGTCAATGGTAATACCCAGTTTGCGCTTGATTTGTATTCAAAGTTGAAAGAGACGACGGAAGCCAATCTCTTTTTCTCTCCGTACAGTATCTCGGTCGCACTGGCCATGACTTATGGCGGTGCACGAGGCAACACGGCAAAGGAGATGGAAAATAGTCTGCATTTCACACTTAAAGAAAAAACCCATCTGGCATTTGCTGAACTGGACACGAGGCTTGACGAAGTACAGAGGAAAAGGAAAGTGCAATTGCACATTGCGAATTCCCTTTGGCCTCAAAAGGACTACCGTTTTCTTCCTGAATACATCTCGTTGATAAAGCAGCACTACGGAGTCTCCATCACACCATTGGACTACACCAAAGCAGTGGAGGAAGCTTGTAGGATCATCAACAAATGGGTTGAAGATGAGACAAAGGAGAAGATCAAAGACCTTATTCGTAAAGGCGGTCTGAATCCTCTAGTCCGTCTCGTCTTGGTCAACGCTATTTATTTCAAAGGAGACTGGGCCAGTCAATTCGATCCAAAACAAACAGCCAACATCAACTTCACCTTATTAAACGGCGAGAAGAAGCGAGTTCCTATGATGCAGCAGAAAGGTAAGTTCAGATACCGGGAGATAGAAAAGGCTCAATTGTTGGAGTTGCCCTATATTGGCAAGCAATTATCAATGATAATTCTTCTCCCACAGGACCCAAATGGCCTTTCCGATATTGAGAATCAATTGTCAGAAAGGAAACTCGATTCTTGGTTTTCCAACCTTACTGAGGAGGAAGTCAAGGTTTACCTACCTAAGTTCAAAATAACTTGGGGTACATTTGAACTGAACGATCAGCTCAAAGCATTGGGTATGCGAGATGCTTTCGTTTTTAGCCGGGCTGACTTCTCTGGCATGGATGGCACGAAAGATCTGTATATCAGTTTGGTCCTTCATAAAGCCTTCGTTGAAGTCAATGAAGAGGGTACTGAGGCAGCCGCAGCCACAGCTGTGACTATGAAGGTAGGAGGTCGTCTTCCTAGAATACGAACCTTCAAAGCAGATCACCCATTTGTTTTTTTCATCCGTGACAATACCACAGGAAGTATTTTGTTTCTCGGTAGAGTAGTCGACCCAAGCAAAAAAGAAGAATAATGACCGCACAACAAATCGTTGCAGCGGACGGCGGGGGACTGTACCGTGATTGAAAGTTTTGTAATATCTCAATGGATAATCGTGTTTACAAAGTTTAGTGGTAATCCTCCCCGCCGCCGCTGAACTTTGTCGTTAGAATGAAAAAATAATCATACAAAGTCACAAAGAAATTGAATAAAAAGAATAAATCTTTGTGTACTTTGAGGCTTTGTGTGAGGATATAAAAGAAAAATTCTAACCCTTCGCTGCACCTGACTGCGAGGGGCTGTGGCGTGATTGAGATAGTTTTGTAGTTTACCAGAGTTTTATCTTGCTTATGAAAGTTTGGTGGTAATTCTCCCCGCCGCATCTGAACTTTATCGTTAGACAGGCTGGGCAGACAAGAAGAAGGATGAGTTATTCCTGTTGGAAGTTTTGGTGAGAATATTTGCTCCTTTAGTGGACTATACCAGGACTGCGAGATTGATGCTTTCCTGAAAGAGTTGCTTATTCCTTAGAAGCAACAGGGGGAGGCTAAGAGGGGCTACTGAAAGGTGATAGTTAAGTAAGATAGAGGGTAACTATTCAGCATACCAAGCAAGTAGGAAGTAGGAAGTAGGAAAGTAGGAAGTAGGAAGAGGGGAAAATACTTCATACTATTTTACTCTTAATTGATTTGATTAAACCTATAAGCATCCTACTCACTTCTTCAGATATATCCCAAATGGATTGAAAATCTGGCAGATAATTAAGATCTTTAGATAGAATTAGATAATACCTTTCTTACTTTCCTACTCTCCTACTTCCTACTTTCAGGAGGAAATAGTAGGCAAGTAGGTAGTAGGAAAGGGATAAAGGATGTGCACGGTATTCCTCTTCTGGGGACAATGTCTCCCCTTTCCTACTTCCCTACTCTCCTACTTTCCTACAGGCTGAATAGTTACGATAGAGGAAGTAAAAAGAAAGAGACGGCGAAGTGCAGCTTTTTCTAACCCTTCGCTGCACCTGACTGCGGGGGACTGTGCCGTGGTCAGAGTTTTGTGGTCTCTCAAAGTTTTATCTTGCTATCAAACTTTTGTGGTAATTCTCCCCGCCGCACCTGAACTTTATCGTTAGCTCGCATAAATAGTTCAGAGGAAAACTTTTTGATTGACAGAGAGTAAAATTCTCGCTAAAATACTTTCAGAGGGAACAAAAATGGGTATAACAGTCAAAACACTCAAAAAGCAAATTTCTATCAGTTGAAGGTGTAGAATGAATGCTTTTTTAATACTTATCGTAGTTGTAATTATAGCAGGTATTTCCGCCGCCTCAGGTAATGTAAATAATTTTAACTTGCTTTGTATTCTATTCCTGTTATTTTTGGTTATACGATTAAGAAGTAAATTTAAGACAATTTTAGCCCACATTGCGTCTATTGAAGAAGATTTAGAGGATTTAAAAAATATCCAATCAACCCACTTACCAGAAAAAGAAATAGAGCCTACTTTACCCTCCTTAGATGAATCCAAATTTGCTGAGCCACAACCAGAACTTGCTTTTGAAGTTCAACCAGTTACTTCTGAAAAAGTCCAGCTACAAGAAGTATCTCCTATTTTGAAGACAAAATGTGACTGGTTGCCAAAACTTACTGAAAAATTTGCTGAGAATTGGACAGGAATATTAGGTGCAATTACTATGGTTATGGGGGTAGCATTCTTAGGTATCTATGCCGCACTAAAATGCACACCATTTTATCGATTTATTATCATGGTGATTTTTTCGGGGATATTGACGGGCTTATTTTTTATTTTGAAGGAAAAACCACCATGGCGTAAGTTATCACTATGGTTGAGAAGTAGTGCTGGGGCAATCTTTTTATTTGCCTGCTTGGGTTCTGGTGGTATTCCCGGGCTACAATGGATTATAGACCCTTTCAACGCACTTGTTTTACTACTGTTTGGAATCAGTGCAAATATATATTTAAGTTACATTGGCAAGACGCCGCTTTATGCCTCATTCCATGTGGTATTAAATCTCATTGCACTATCAATAGCCCCACAAACAACTATTGTTTTTATTGTTGCTGGAATTGTAACATTGTTAGGCATTGTGATTAATTATAAAGAAAAATGGGAATATCATCTAATTACCTGTATCTCAGCTTTTTTCCTTTATCACCTATACTGGTATTTTACTAAAACTGCAGAGATGACCGATATCCAACATTATCTGGGTATGGGAAATGTAGCGTTGGTCAGTTTTACTGCCTTATTAGTTCATTATCGGGATATTTATAAAACTAAAAATTTCGAATACATCCCATTTATCTCCCATTTTCTAAACTGGTTTTATTTTGGTATTGGTATTTGGATACATTCATTTGATTTTAATGGCAGACCAATTATTATTATCGTTGGTGCATTTGTATCATTTTTCATTGCCCAAAAAGCAAAAAAGAAAGGCATTCGGTGGGTTTATACGACTGATATGCTGGTCGCCCAAATTGGGATTTTGCTGGCGATTGTATCAATGACTATGTGGAAAATGGAAATATATTACCTTTTGGGATTAATGTATCTTGAAACATTATTGTATAGTTTTGTGGTTTTGAAAGAAAATGAAAGGCTTCTTTTCCGTATCGGGATATGGCTTGCCAATGTATTATCTCTTATCTTACTGATTACCGCATTTAAGAGTATCAATTTTTCTGATACTATGTTACTATATAAACATTCAACAACACTGTTAATTACCGTAGTGATAGGAGTTTTCTTCCATTTGTATCAAGCAAAATATGGAGGAGAGGTTTTTGACTGTATATCAGTTTATATTACAAAAACAGGTTCTGAGTATTTGCACAAGTTTTCGGTATCCGGAATTCTGTTACCCATTATGGGATTTACTGTCTATTTTCATTTAGCTCAGATGATGTGGGGACCAGTTGTAGTAATGATAATCGGAATAAGTTTTCTGTATGCACGGCAGAAATATCAACTCAATGGATTCGGTATTGGCATCCTCCTGTATCTTTTGGGAGTTTATTATCTTGGGTGGTATAAAATATATAGATTCAATAATTGGGATGAGAAAATTATATATAGTCTGCCGTTTTTTTTCTTATCCTTCGCCAGTATTAAGTTATCCTACCTTGAAAAAATCAACAATTATGCAAAATATGTTGGTATTTATCTGCTATATATTCATCTTGCATTTACCGTCCATTATGCATTTAATTCTATATCTCCTTTTATCAGTGGAATTGTCTGGCTTTGTATCAGCATCATCAATTTAGAAATTGCAACATTCTTGCGCACAAAATATGGTGATACAATAATTCAAAAAGGTTCACCTGACCGCTTTCTGATGCACATCGGATATATTTTCATTGGACTCTTTCTAATTCGGCATATTTGTGTTCACCTACAATCTGAAATATACATCGGGCTCATTCAACTGCGATTTTTAATAGAACTATTCGCATTGTTGACATTTGTGTATTGGCTACTCCATAAAAAACCACAGATGCAGATTATTGATAAACATTGGATTCGTATCTATCCATTGATGGTGGAACTTATTGTGCTTTTTTCAGTACTTACCATTGCTGTTGAGTTATCTTCTAAATGGCATCCTGTAGCATGGGGAATCTCTGCATTTATCTGCCTATTTTTAGGTCAAACATTTTCATCAAGATTATCTCAATTAAAGTTTTATTCGCTATTATTTTCGTGGGCAAATGCATTTCATGTAGCATTTAAAACCGCAGTAGAAATTACGCCATCAACAAAATGGCATGAGCAGTCATGGATGAGTGGATTAATTGCCATTGTATTGCAATTTATGTACATCGTGTGGATTCACCGAAAAAATATTTTTACTCCTATCGAATTTCCACCAATACTTAAATCCCTTTCGCATTGGGTTGGGGTGATACAAAAAAGAAAAAATCTCTGGATTTATTACCCATTGTTCCTCAGTATCACTATGTTTCTTTATTTCTCATTTGAGAAATCAATATTAACGCTTCTCTTAGTATTAGAATGCTTTTTTATTTTTGTTATCAGCCTTATATTGCGAGAGGACAACTTTCGGTATCTTTCAATGGCAGGACTTATCCTCTGTCTTATCCGACTTATTTTCTATGATTTGGTACAGGCGGGGACTTTGATGAGGGCTGTTGTATTTTTATGTGTTGGTATTATTATGCTTGGTATGAATTTTATTTATAGCAAATATAAACAGAGGCAATAGATATGGGTAATTGGCGATTTTTACTCCTTTTTATTATTATAATCTTTGGCATTTCGCTTACAGTCATTAGTTTTAGAAAACAAATAAAAACACCTTTATCCTCTACACTCGCTCCTTTTTTTCAAATACTGGGAATATCAGTCAAGTCAGTTAACACAGCGATTTCCAGAATCATTCCCGTTGATGTACTTGACGAAAAAGAATATGGAGAAGCGATAGCCAAAGAGATTGAGTGTTCTTTGAGTGATAAAGGTACAGAGCACATATATTTAAATAATATTGTAACTCATCTGAGCCGATACGCCAAAAAGCCATTTAAGTACCGTGTTTATGTTGATGATTATGGAGGAATACCTAATGCCTATGCACTTCCGGGTGGAGTAATTGTTGTTTCAAAGGCACTGCTTACAGTTTTGAACTCAGAGGCAGAGGTTGCCGCAGTTATTGCCCATGAAATGGGGCATATTGAATTATCACATTGCTTTGAAGCAGTAAAATATGAGTTACTTATGAGGAAAATAAAGAATGCTTCATTAGGTCAACTGGCTGATATGGCGATAGCTGTTCTTATTCGGCATTCTTTCAGCAAAACACAGGAAAACGAAGCAGATGAATATGCATACAACCTTATCTTACAGACAAAGTATGACCCGCTTTGTGTAGGCAAAGCATTCAAAAGTCTTAATTCCTGGTATGAAAAACATATAGATAATAGACAATCAGATGATGAGGCTAATATTATACGGGACTATTTTCTTTCTCACCCCCCGTTGAAGTTACGGATGGAAAAGTTCACTGAGCGGGCTCAAGTATGGTGGAAAACGCACCCAAAAGAAAAACGGTTTTGGGGTGAAAGGAGAGAAGAACCGAAAGGATCGTAACTAAAGCTCCTTTTGTGAAATCAGCAAATCTGTGTAATCCGCAGAGAACATAAATTAACAAATCAAAAATTTATTAGAATACAAAATGTTGGGGGAAAAGACACCTAATGTGCAGGGACAAATTACAATCTCTAAAGAATATCGTAAGCGCTCAGGTGTAAGTAAGGGAAAATGGAAAAGTAGGGAAAAAGGGGAAAATATAACTCAAAGAGATAAGTCCCCAAACACAAATTTATATTCTGTATCGAGACATAAGGACTTACGGCTTCCGTGAAGATTACTATCGTCAAGCACGCGAGGCGGGAGTAATCTTTATTCGATACGAAGAAGATGCAAAACCAAAGGTCAGAAGACAGAGGACAGACAACAGACCACAGACAACAGACCACAGAGGACAGATGACTGATGACAGAAGTCAGATGTCAGGAGTTAGATTCTTTCCGAGTCCCGAATCCCGAGTCCCGAACCCCGAGTCCCGAGCCCCGAGCCCCGATTTTGAGTCAGAAATCGAAAATCTCCTGGAAGTAGAAGTTGTTGACCCGATAATGGGAGAGAAATTGGTTTTGAATCCGAATTTGGTGGTGCTGGCACCGGCTATTCTTTCAGACCCAGGAAATGAAAGTTTATCTCCATTGTTGAAAAGGTAACATTGAATGCCGAGCGATTTTTCCTTGAAGCGCATATGAAACTTCGGCCGGTAGATTTTGCTTCAGAGGGTATGTTTTTATGTGGGCTGGCACATTCACCCAGGCTGATTGAAGAGTCCATCGCCCAGTCACAAGCCGCCGCTGGTCGAGCGGCTACTATCCTTGCAAAAGACCACTTAGATGTAGGTGGAGTTGTTTCGGTTATTGACGGAAATAAATGCGTTATCACCTATTTCGAACCGATAGTTATTCCCACTTTTTTCCCTGGTCACTTGAACTGAAAGTCTAAGGAGTGGTTGTTCAGCCAGGAGACTTTGGGGTTAACTCCTTTGCTTTTAAGTTTCTCTTC
>JBFLYA010000031.1 GCA_040757115.1 bacterium
TTTGAGAAATAATCCCAAAGGCTAATCCGGCTACAAACCAGCGAACTACTTTCATCCTTTCTCACCTCCTTAAGAAAAAAGGTAACTATTCAGCCACAGATGGACACGGATGAAACACTAAAAATTCGGTGGTGTCTGAAAATAACTCTAATAGTGAAATCTATGCAGATTTGGTGTCCAAAAGGGATTTCCTCCAAAGAGCAAAATGCAAAAAGCAAATATAAAAATTACATATCAAAATGTAAAATTATCTCTTTCCTTTCAGCGTTAAAATACTTGAAGCAAAGATATTACCAAATTCCTCCAACTCTTTGAGAAATCCTGTTACTTCCTCTTTGAAATTTGATTTGTAATTTTGCATTTTGATATTTAATATTTGATATTTATTTGTTGTCTCCCTCAAATCCTATTTTGCAGAACCCTATACACTATTTTAACCTTTATGCTAGATTAAGACACCACTAAAAATTCATGAATCGTGTCCGGTATCCGTGTCCGTTTGTCCTTTGCCTTCTACCCTCTGCCCTCTACCCTCTGCTATTTATCCGTGCTAATCCGTGTTAATCAGCGGTTGAATAGTTATTTTATTTCTATATTTTCTCTGTTCCTCTGCGTCTGTGCGGTAAAGGACTACCTGAACGGTTACCCTTTATCGAATTTCGTTTTAGTAATAAAATGAGTAATAATAATAACTAAGGCGATTAATGAGAGTAATAAAGCTATTCTTACTCTGACTAAATTTATGGGATGTTTTACTAAATTGCCCGGTTTGATTATCTCTAATGATGTGGCGTGAATATCGAGTTCACCTCCGTGATTGGGACAGGCACGATGGAAAATCCCTTTTACCATTATTCTATCTCCAATGGCTTTATAACAACCGTGGTAAGTAATCTTTGGGAGTTGCGAGATTTGAACAAAAACACCAATGGCAAAATTTCCATCGCTAATATTAAGCCAGGCAATATTTCCTCTTTTCATTACCGAACCAATGACCTCACCCTCATAATAAACCATTTTCCCATCGTATTCTTTTGCCTTTTCAATTAATTCGGTCGATGAAATAGGAGATGCATAAACAAGATTCTTTATAACCACAAAGAACATAAAAAATACAAAGCTTTTAAATTGATTTTGGATTTTGGATTGATTCATCTTATTACCCTCTTTTTAGAAGACCATAATTGGGTAGTTGAGATAACAAAACTAATCAAGGCAAAAATAGACATAAATTCTAATCTTCCTGCCCACATTTCAAATATATAGGTTATTTTAAGTAAAAATGGCATTTGAGGAGAAACAATTCCACAACTAAGTCCAGTGCCGCTTCCTGCGGAAACTGAATCAAACAGAGCATCTAATAATGGATAATCACAAATAACTCCAACAAATGTCCCCAGTCCATAACTAAATAAAAAACAAAAAATAATGAACATTGTTGAGCGAACGATTTTATCTTCTAATACAATATCTTTGATATGGTGAAACTTTTCCTTTACGACCGCTGATTTAGGGAGTGAAAGGGATTTTATATCCTGAAGCATTCCTTTAAATAAAATACCTATTCTTAAGGATTTAATTGCTCCTGATGTCGAACCACTATTACCTCCAATTCCCATAGCGATGATTAAACCTATCATTGCTAATGGTCCCCAGTCGGTTAAGAATTGTTGTGAATAAATCGTCGAATGGCCAGCAGTGCCAAGTGCTGAGATAACAAGATAAAGTGCCTTTCTAAAAAAGGTAGTGAAGTTTGAATAAACTTGTTGTTGGACAAGTCCATTTATGATGATAAAGAAAACTATTAAGAATATGCTTATAAAACTAATGATTTCAATATTTTTGTATATTTCTTTGCGGTTTCCCGTAAAAAGTGCGTAATGAATTGAGAAATTAATTACGCCAAGGATAATTACTACTGCGGTAATTATTTCAATAGTTAAACTATGGTAATAAAGTAAACTCATACTTTGTGGTGCAAAACCACAAGTTGCCCATGAACTTATATATAACCACATACTATGCCAGAATGCCTCTAATTTCGGTAATCCTATATTTACATAAGCAAACCAGAGAACTAATGTCCCAAGACAAAAATAACCCAGACTAATCGCCCAGATTATTCTTGCGGTCTGAACGATGTTAGGTAAAATTCTATCTTCCCTGCCCTCCCCAACATACATTCCATAGACACCGCTGGTGCGAATTAATAATGTCAGAGCAACAAGAATCATTCCTTGACCACCAATAAAGGTCATCGTGAATCGCCACATATTAACTGTGTAAGAAGTATGGTCTAAATCTTGAATTAAAGATAATCCAACCGTGGCTAAACCACTCATAGCATCAAAACATGCATCTGTGTAAGAAACAAAATGGCCACTCATGAAAAGTGGGATGGCGCCTAAAAACATCGTTAAAATCCAGGAAACTGAAGCAATGACCATTCCTTCTATCCATGAAAGGTCAGTTGAAACAGGACAGATTAAAAGGAGGATATAACCAATAATCATGCAACACAAAAAACTAATGAAAAAATTTATTCCTTCGTTATACTCATTCATCAGAAAGGAAACAGCAATAGGAATAATCATTAAAAGCCCATATCCAACAATTAGCCTGCCACTATAATAACCAATAGTTTTAATATCCTGTAAGGTAGGTTTTGGAATCATTTTATATACCACACCAGTCCCGCGATAATCAAACAAAGGACAATGATAATAAAAATAGCTAAAATTTCAATCAAAAACCCCATAACAGGGTTAAAAATTTTTGTTATTGTTTTTCTATTATTCATTTATATCAATTTCTCCTAAGAAAATATTGAGTAATGCCTGTTCATTTTCAATCGTCGTCAGGGCAATTATATCATCTCCTTTTTCTAACTTAGTTTTGCCGTTGGGAATGATAAGGTCTTCGCCTCTAACAATAGAGGCAATAACTGAGTTAGATGGTAATTTAATTTTCTCTATTGGTTTATTTATAACCGGTGAGTTATCCATAAGGTCAACGCGGACAATTGCTAATTTACCTTTCTGGACAGTCATCAGGTTAATAAAGTCTTCAAGGGATGTTTCTTCCTCAATTATTCGAGCAATAATTGCGGTGCTATTGATGGGCACATCCACTCCTAAATCATTAAAAATCTGTTCATTTTTGGGGTCATTTACTCGGGCGACAGTGCGAGGGACATTAAAGTATTCCTTCGCCAATTGACAGACAACAATATTATCTTCGTCATCACCGGTTACAGCCGCAACAACATCAGCCTTTTCAATCCCGGCATCTTCTAAATAATGTGCCTCACAACCATCTCCTTCGATTGTAAGTACATTTTCTAATTCTTCGGCAATTTCAGAACAGATATTTGTATCTTTTTCTATTAAGGCAACCTGATGCTTATCCTGGCAAAGTGTTTTAGCCAGTTGATACCCAATCTTTCCTCCACCAACAATAACTATATACATTTTAGCCCTCTTGTTTAGTAAACATTCAAAAGTTAGTTTTCAGCCATTAGTATTTAGATTCAGCATTCTACATCTTGTATCTTGCATCCTCTCTTAACTGCTGATATCTGCTCGCTGAACGCTTACCTTTTAACAATAATTAATAAAATATCCTTTTCTTTAGTAATTATTTCTTCTTCTGGAAATAGAATTTCCTTATCACGAAGCACGGCAAGGGTTTTACCCTGTTGTTTTGTTTCTATTTCTTTTAAAGTTAAACCAGATGTATCTTCATTTATTTTAAATTCAATTATTTCTATCTCATTTACTTCGGATAAGTGATGAACAAAATGTCCAGAGGTAATTTTTTCTTTGATCATTTTCGCCATTAAGGTTGTTCCACCAATTACATTTAATCCTAATTGGTGATATAGTTGTGTTCGTTTTGGGTCATATATTCTGGTTATCACAGTAGGTATTTTAAATATTTTCCTTGCGACCTGTGTTGCGACCACATTGGTATTATCGCCGTTTGTCACCACAGCAACTGCATCTGCATTTTCAATACCCGCTTCTTTCAAAAGCTCAACATCATAACCATTACCAACCATAGTTCTACCATTAAAATTTGTGCCCAGTCGTTTGAAGGAAGAGTTACTTTTATCAATCACAACAACATTATGTCCTTCTAAACTTAAAGTAGTTGCTAATTGAGACCCGACTCGACCACAACCAATGATGATAATATACATTTATTTTCCCTCCAAAATTATGTAACCATTCAGCCACAGAGGCACAGAGTTCACAGAGAATTAGAGAAATTAGCTACAAATGGACACGAATTAACCTCTGACATTCGATAAATGTAGTGCGAACCTTATTGCTTTTTCATAAATAGGTTCCTCTTTTGGGGAGAGCGATAGCAAGAAGAACTTTAATGTAAATATCAAAATGCAAATATCAAAATTACAATGCAAAATGCAAAAATACTTGTAAATTAACAAAGTAGCTGGAGAATATTTTGATTTTTGATTTGTAATTTTACATTTTGATGTTTGATTTTTAATTTATTTTATGGTATTCCAGAAAAGTGGAAGTTAATTTTGCAAAAA
Source organism: bacterium (assembly GCA_040757115.1). Lineage (NCBI taxonomy): Bacteria > bacterium. Next base: position 4,562 of record JBFLYA010000031.1, read on the forward strand.
CCATTAGGTTCGCTTTCCTGCTTGCCAGAAGCGAGGCTAAAGCCTCGCACTACAAATCTTTTTATTCGTGTTCATTCGTGGTTAGTAACTATTCAGCCACAGATGGACACGGATGAAACACTGAAAATTCGTAATCCGTGTCCGTTTTCCGTGTCCGTAATTAGGCTGAAGAGTTTTTCTCCTTTTGACTTTTATCTTCTATCCTTCTTGATTCTCTGCCAGTGGAGGAAATTTCCACCCCCTAACCCCCGCCAGCGGGGGACAACCCGCCTCTGCCCTCTGCCCTCTGCTCTCTGCCCTCTATCCTCTGCCCTCTGTATTTATCCGTGCTAATCCGTGTTAATCAGTGGCTGAATAGTTACCGTGGTTATATATTCCCTCTGTGTTCTCTGTGACTATATCCCTGAACGGTTACAAAATTATTAAAGGGTATCATATCATAAAATATGTCCTTTGTCAACTTTAAAAAATTATCCTGTCCATCTGGGCAAATCTGGGTGGTGTCTGAAAATAACTCTAATAGTGAAATCTATGCAGATTTGGTGTCCAAAAGGGATTTCCTCCAAAGAGCAAAATGCAAAAAGCAAATATAAAAATTACATATCAAAATGTAAAATTATCTCTTTCCTTTCAGCGTTAAAATACTTGAAGCAAAGATATTACCAAATTCCTCCAACTCTTTGAGAAACCTTGTTACTTCCTCTTTGAAATTTGATTTGTAATTTTGCATTTTGATATTTATATTTGATATTTAATATTTGCTATTTGATATTTATTTGTTGTCTCCCTTAAATCCTATTTTGCAGAACCCTATACACTATTTTAACCTTTATGCTAGATTAAGACACCACCCAAATCTGCGTCCTATCTATGTCCATATTTTATTTCAAATGTAGAAAATTCTCCGGTATAATCTTCGTAAGTCATTTCAACATTTTTAACACTTGCCCCGGGAGGACCTTTATGGCACCAGGAGATGATTTTTTCTACTTGTGCTTCTTCTCCTTCAAATACTGCTTCTACTCTCCCATCCGGGAGGTTTTTTACCCAGCCATTAATTTCTAATCTTTTTGCAGAATCTTGAGTATATGCTCTGAAGAATACTCCCTGGACATCGCCAGAGATATAGAGATGTGCTCTTATGTTCATAACTTCATTACTTCCTAACTTCCAAACTTCGTAATTTCCTGACTTTTCATTAGACGTAACTATTCAGCATACCAAGCAAGTAGGAAGTAGGAAGTAGGAAAGGGGGAAAATACTTCATACTATTTTACTCTTAATTGATTTGATTAAACCTATAAGCATCCTACTCACTTCTTCAGATATATCCCAAATGGATTGAAAATCTGGCAGATAATTAAGATCTTTAGATAGAATTAGATAATGCCTTTCCTACTTTCCTACTCTCCTACTTCCTACTTTCAGGAGGAAATAGTAGGCAAGTAGGTAGTAGGAAAGGGATAAAGGATGTGCACGGTATTCCTCTTTTGGGGACAATGTCTCCCCTTTCCTACTTTCCTACTTTCCTACTCTCCTACTTCCTACTTTCAGGAGGAAATAGTAGGCAAGTAGGTAGTAGGAAAGGGATAAAGGATGTGCACGGTATTCCTCTTCTGGGGACAATGTCTCCCCTTTCCTACTCTCCTACTTTCCTACAGGGTGAATAGTTACCATTAGACATATTTTTTATGAAGAAAAGGTAGTTTTTTTGAAGGAGTAATTAAGTTTTGAAGTAGATAAAGTCTCATATCACGCGAGGCAACGGCAATATGTTTTGCATTAGGAGTAATATCTACTTCATAAACACTTCCTTTTGTTTCATATTTCCAGATTTCTTTTCCTGCTTTATTAAATAAATAAACATAATTATTATTTACTCCCGCAGCTATAAATTCACCATCAGGTGTAATTCTAACTCCATAAATTTCTCCCCCAATATATTTTTTGAAGAGTAATTTACCCTTTTTATTTAAAAGGTAAATATATTTATCTTCGCCACCAGCTATAATTCGATTACCATCAAAGGAGATATCAACATCATAAACCTCGCCATTTGTTTCAAATCTCCATAACAACTTTCCGTTTTTATTCTGAAAGTAAATATATCTATCTCCACAACCCGAGACAATATATTCCGCTGCGGGTGTAAGTGCTACGCCACTAATCATTTGACTTACTCCATATCGCCAGAGGAGTTTTCCATTTATTACATCTAAAAGTCCTATTTTCCAATCAGCAGTGCCAACCGCAATATAATCTCCTCCTGGAGTAATAGAAACGCTATTTACATCGCCCCCGGTTTTATATTTCCATAGCAATTCACCTGTATTATTAAAGAAACAAACATCATAATCACCAGTTCCAGCAACAATATAGTTCCCTTTATAGGTAATATCTACGGAATGTACCCATTGTCCAATTTCATATTCCCAGAGTTTATTACCTGTTCCATCTAAGAAATAAAGATTTTTATCATTGGCACCTACAACTATATATTTAGCATCATGGGTAATGGCAACACAAAAAACACTTTCTCGAATGTTATAACTCCATTTTTCTTTGACTAATTCTGGCATAGATAGAAATTCCTGGTAACTATTTAGTGTGATAAGAAGATGGAATGTTGAGATTTTTCGGTAACCGTTCACCGCAGAGACGCAGAGAAAAAAATTAAAAACTATTTGTCATACGTTTCATTCCATCTTTGATTTTCATCAGAGCAAACTTTTTAGGATTGACATATCATAATTGATTAACAAATTTGGTTTTGATGTCCTATGTATTACAAAGATTACCTCAATAATCTTTTCTGTGATCTGATTTATTTCTATGTCTTCTCTGTTTCTCTGCGTCTCTGCGGTAAATTACCACCTGAACGGTTAGATTTTTCCTCTTCGCACCTTTTCATAACTGATTATCGAATATTCTTCCTGGTGGAGGCGGCGGGAATCGAACCCGCGTCCGAAGATACAAAGACATAAGCCTCTACACATCCATTGTCTGAGATTTTAGTTTTCACTTCCTTAATCTCCTCTCAGACAGGATACAAAGGAAATTAGCTTATTTTTTCTCGCTACTTTTGCCCAAGCAAAGCAATAAGTAACCAGTCTGTTAAACTAACACCCTTAATAATTCTACAGACAAGAATTATCAGGATGTGCTGCTAAATTAAGCAGCAAGTGCCAGATCGTAGTTGGCGTTTATTGGTTTTGCTGTCTGTTTAACGAGGCCTGACAGCACCTCGGGATGCAACCTATATTTTGTTTATCTCCGTCGAACCCTTTTCGCCCCCTTTTTTTTTTACCCCAGAGAACACATGTTTTAACCGAGGCTCTGATTGTTATATGTATTTAGAGAGTAATTACTGCATATTGTCTTCAGGGGCACTTTCTTTCCACCAGTTTAAGTATACCATATTTTAAGAAAAATTACAACTATTTTTTATCAGTTGGGTGTATGTAAAATTTGTGGATAACTTTTAACACCTCTATTTTTATCAATTTCCTCCAAAGAGCAAAATGCAAAACTCGTTTATAGTGTATAGTTTATAGTTTATAGTTTATAGTGTATAGTTTATAGTTTATAGTTTATAGTTTATGGTTTATAGTCTATAGTCCTTCAACTATCAACTATCAACTATCTACTATCAACTATAAACTATCAACTATCTTTGCCAAAGTTCAGTAAAATTATCTCTTTCCTTTCAGCGTTAAAATACTTAAAGCAAAGATATTACCAATCTTCATTCTTCTGCAATTTCTGCCTGCTTTAGTCTGAGGTCTGATGTCTATAGTCTACTGTCTGAATCACAGATTTTTTTTAAAATGCTTGACAAAAATTTAATTAATATGCTATTATATAATCATAAGGGATGAGGAATTAAATCCCCCTTTCAATTGTAGATAGGAATCAGAAACAAGAGATATCGCTATATCTTATTGAAAATCAAATGGTTATGTTAAATTTTTGTCTTTAAATAGAGGGGAAGTTCCGTTATAAGGATCCCCATCTTTACATATTATCAAATTCCCATCAGTTTTAGGAGACCAAACCTTAAAATGAAACCACAAATTTTAATTATTGTGCCAAAACAACTCAATCTTGAAAAAGCTAATTACAACTACAACTTTCCATTAGGATTAGGCTATATCTCTTCAATTTTAAAAAAAAATGGGTATAATGTAGATTGTATTAACTTAAACCATTATGAAGGGAAAACTGAGAATTTAGTAAAATCTTCTTTAAGTAAAAAAGAATATGATTTTGTTGGAATTGGGAACATTGCTTTAGGATTTAATTCTACCAAAATAATTATAGATAGCATAAGAGAATATAATCCTAAAATAAAAATTATCATTGGAGGAATGATTATTATTGCTGATCCAAAATTAATGTTTCCTCTTTTAAATCCTGATTTTGGAGTTATAGGAGAAGGTGAAGAAACAATTATAGAGCTTCTTGAGGCAATTGAGAATAAAAAAGATTTAAAAAATATTAAAGGCCTTATTTTTAAAGATGTAAAAGGAGATATAATTTTAACAGAGCAGAGAGAGCCTATAAAAGATATTGATTCTTTGCCTTGGCCTGATTTTGAAGGCCTTGAATATTTAGAGTTTATAGAGCATCTTCATCCTAATTTTGGGAATGCATATAATTTTTTTGACAATCCGCGTCCTTACCCTATTTTAGGAAGCAGGGGATGCCCGTTCCATTGCACTTTTTGCTATCATTACAGCAATTACAGAGCAAAGTCTGTTAGAAGTATTGTTGAAGAGATTCGAGTAGCAATAGAAAAATACAGGATAAATATAATTGCATTCTATGATGAATGTATTTCAGTAAACAAACTAAGATTATTTGAAATTTGCGAAGAAATAAAAAAATTAAGAGAAGAAACTCCATGGAACTTAAACTGGATACCTCAGATGACAGTGCATAACATTGATGAAGAGGTTCTTAAAAGAATAAAAGAGTCTGGAGGAGCTATAATAAGCTATGGTTTTGAAAGTTTTTCAGAAAAAGTTTTAAAGAGCATGAGGAAGCCAATTACGCCGCAGATGATTGAAAATGCTTTTTTAAAAACAATAAACGCAGGAATAGGGGTTCAGGGGAATTTTATTTTCGGAGATGTCGCTGAAACAAAAGAAACAGCAAAAGAAACTTTAGACTGGTGGAAAAAAAATGCAAAAGGTCAGATAAACCTGGGTTTTATCCAGCCTTATCCTGGAAGCGAAATCTACAAGCATTGCGTGAGAAAAGGGATAATAAAAGATGAGGCAAATTTTATAAAAAGTCAGCTTTCAACAATGCATTATTACAACATGACTGAAAACATGACTGATAAAGAATATGCTAAAATGAAAAAAGAAATATTTAATGCAGTTGTAAAATATCATATATTTACAAAGCATAAAATAAAAAGATTGGTTGAAAATGTCTATGAAGTAAATGTTAAATGCCCTTTCTGCCAAAAAATAATCACTTACAAAAATATTCTTATAGAAGATCCTATTTTATATGGATTTTGGCTTTATTGCAGAAATTGCCATCAAAGATTCTTCATAGTAAGTCCTTTAAAAAGACTTTCATATAAATTTTACTCTTATTTAAAATTCTTACAAGAACGAAGGGATAAAAAGAAATACTAGTGCTGTGTCGCTACTCAATTGATGTTCCCCGCTGGCGGCGGATTAAGGGGGTGGAATATGAAATCTGAAATAGAAAAATGCAGCCCCCAATAATTAACAATTGACAATTTACAATTAACAATTGACCATTATTTGTTAATTTTGTCAACATCAAATATTAATTGTGAATTGATAATGGCTAATTGATAATTGTCAATTAACTATATTTGGACTTGTGGGTAACGATAAGACTCCCGCCAGCGGGGGGGATTAAGGGAGTGGAAATGAGAAGAAGAAAAGCCCTTCAGCCTTCAGCCTGATTACAGACACGGATACCGGAGATGCCTCACCGATTTTTCCGTGTTTCATCCGTGTCCATCTGCGGCTGAATAGTTACGATTTGGTTTATAATTCTTCGTACCCTTCGTGTTCTTCGTGATTTTAAAAGATGTGAGGAAGGTTAATCTAATCGCACAGGTGGAAAATTTCATTTAATGAGGTAACTTAATGTCTAAAGTAGTTATTTTATGTGGTGGAATGGGTACCAGATTACGGGAGGAAACTGAAATTCGACCGAAACCATTAGTTGAAGTAGGAAATAAACCCATCCTCTGGCACATTATGAAGATTTATTCATATTATGGATTTAATGATTTTATTCTTTGTCTGGGTTACAAAGGAGAGATGATTAAAAACTATTTCTATAACTATGAAATGCTAAATAATGATTTTACCATAGAATTAGGTAACTCTAAAAATATAGAGATTTACAGCCATCATAAAGAAAAGGACTGGCGAGTTACACTGGTTGATACCGGAGCAAATGCCTTGAAAGGGGCGAGGATAAAAAAAATAGAAAAATATATCGATAGCGACCTGTTTATGCTGACTTATGGAGATGGCGTAGCTAACATCAATCTCCATGAATTGTTATCCTTTCATAAGAGTCATGGTTGTATTGGAACGGTAACTGGTGTCCGACCGATGTCGCGATTTGGGGAATTAATAGTTAAAGAAAATAGAGTTATCTCATTTACAGAAAAGCCCCAGGTTTCTTATGGAATAATAAATGGGGGGTTTTTTGTTTTTAATCGAAAAATCTTTGACTATTTATCTGAAAATGATAGTTGTGATTTTGAAATAGGACCGTTAGAACAATTAGCCAGAGAAGGCGAATTAATGGTCTATGACCTCAAAGGAGCATGGGAGTGTATGGATACCTTTAGGGATACTCAGCATCTTAATAATTTGTGGAAAAATAAAAAGGCATTCTGGAAAGTTTGGGAGGAGTAAAAAAATGGATAATAACCAGATTGAAGGCGTGGTTATAAAACCACTAAAAAAAATACCGGATGAAAGAGGTTCTATCTGTCTCATGTTAAGATGGGATGACCCAATTTTTGAGAGATTTGGAGAGATATATTTTTCTTTAGCCTATCCTGGAGTTATTAAAGCCTGGCACCTACATGAAAAAATGACGCTAAATTATGCGGTTATTCAAGGAATGATAAAACTTGTCCTTTTTGATAATAGGGAAAACTCATCTACAAAAGGTAATTTAATGGAAGTGTTTATTGGTGAAGAAAATTATTCTTTAGTTAAAATTCCACCAAAAATTTGGAATGGATTTAAATGTATTGGAACAAAACAGACCATAGTGGCAAATTGTGCGACCTTACCTCATGACCCAGACGAAATTAAAAGAATAAATCCTTTTACAAATGAAATACCTTACGATTGGGACCTAAAACATGGATAAATATCTTAGACAAATATATGAAAATAGACGGGTGTTAGTTACAGGACATACGGGATTCAAAGGCGGATGGTTATCAGTATGGCTTACAGAATTAAGGGCAAAGGTTATTGGTTACTCCCTCCAACCCCCTACACAACCAAATCTGTTTGAATCTATAAATCTAAAAGATAAAATTGAACACATTATTGGTGATATTCGAGATGAAAAAAATTTGCTCGCTATCTTTGAAGAATATCAACCTGAATTTGTCTTCCACTTAGCGGCACAACCATTAGTGAGATTTTCTTATAAAGAACCAAAATTTACCTATGAAACAAACATCATGGGCACAGTAAACCTTTTAGAAGCAGTACGAAAATCCAAGAGTGTGAAAGTTTGTGTTATCATTACCAGTGATAAGTGCTATGAAAATAAAGAATGGATTTATGGTTATAGAGAAATAGACCCGATGGGTGGCTATGACCCTTATAGTTCAAGTAAGGGGTGTGCTGAACTCATAACCGCTTCTTATAGAAATTCTTTTTTTAATCCTAAAGACTATGGGAAAATTCACCAGGTATCTCTATCATCTGTCCGAGCTGGAAATGTAATCGGTGGTGGAGATTGGGGGGAAGATAGACTTATTCCGGATTGTGTGAAATCATTTTCAAAAAATAAAACAGTTCTCATTCGTAATCCACACGCCACAAGACCCTGGCAATATATTTTGGAACCATTATCAGGTTATCTATTGCTGGGAGCGTTAATGTATGAAAACGGAGCAAAATATAGTAGCGGGTGGAATTTTGGTCCAAACGATGAAAGTATAATAAAGGTGGAAGAAATAGTTAAATGTTTAATTAAACATTGGGGTAGCGGCGACTATCAAATAGACACTTCAAATGTCACTCAACCTCATGAAGCCAGCCTCTTAAAATTGGATATAAGTAAAGTTCGTGCTTTACTTGGTTGGAAACCTATTTATCATATCTATGAATCACTTGAAAAAACTATTATGTGGTATAAAAGTTTTTACAATGATGTTGGTCTGGAAAAGTTGTATGAAATTACAGTCCAGGAAATTAGGAACTACATAAACTCTATAAATAGGAAGGAATTAAATTAAGATAGTGGAAAATAAAGATTTAAAAAGTGAGATTTTTGAGATGGTTACCAGGTATTATGAAGAAAAACATAAACACAAACCATTTATACCTGGTAAAACACACATTCCGTATGCTGGTCGGGTCTATAACGAAGAGGAGATAATTTTTCTTGTTGATTCGGCTTTGGATTTCTGGCTGACAACTGGAAGATTTGCAGAACAATTTGAGAAGGAATTGAGTAAGTTTTTAGGGGTAAAACATTGTATTCTCACTAACTCGGGTTCTTCTGCCAATCTTTTAGCTATTTCTGCTTTGACATCTCCTAAGTTAGGAGAAAGAAGGCTTAAACCAGGAGATGAAGTAATCACTATAGCCTGTGGTTTCCCAACCACGGTGAATCCGATTATCCAGAATAATCTGGTGCCGGTATTTATAGATGTAGATATTGGGTCTTATAACATTCAATCAGATAAAATTGAAGAGGCTTTATCTGAAAAGACAAAGGCTATTTTTTTAGCCCATACACTTGGTAATCCATTTGATTTAAACAAAATAATGTCCATTGCTCAAAAATATAATTTGTGGGTAATTGAAGATAACTGCGATGCTCTTGGCTCAAAATACAATGATAAATATACTGGCACCTTTGGACAGATAGGGACTTTAAGTTTTTACCCTGCTCACCACATCACTATGGGAGAAGGAGGGGCATTAATAACTAATGATACTCAGCTAAAGAGATTGATTGAATCTTTTAGAGACTGGGGTAGAGACTGCTGGTGTGAGCCAGGAAATGATAATACCTGTGGAAAGAGATTTTCACAGCAGTTGGGTAGGTTACCTTTTGGTTATGACCATAAGTATATCTACTCTCATATAGGTTATAATTTAAAAATAACAGATATGCAAGCGGCAATAGGGATTGCTCAATTAAAAAAATTACCCTCATTTATTGAAGCCAGAAAGAAAAATTTTAATTTGCTTTATCAAGGGCTAAAGAAATATGAGGAAGTCTTCATCCTGCCACAACCTACTTCTAATTCACAACCAAGCTGGTTTGGATTCCCAATAACCGTAAGACAAAAGGCTAAATTTTCACGAGCAGAGATTGTTAATCATTTAGAAAAAAATAATATTGCTACCAGAATGCTTTTTGGTGGCAATTTAGTCAAACAACCGGCCTATCAAAATGTGAATTATCGCCTTATAGATTCGTTAAAAAATACAGATTTTGTCATGGATAATACCTTTTGGTTGGGTGTATATCCTGGCTTAACTGAGGAAATGATTGAATTTATTCTTAAAACAATAGCCTCTAAATTGCGAGGGATATGATGGTTGATTTAACTATATCGATAATTAATTTTAATAATGAAAAGTTATTAGAAGAGTGTCTAACATCTATTTATGAAACCGCTAAAAAGATTAGCTTTGAAATATGGGTAGTGGATAATTACTCAATGGATAACAGTGTAGAAATGGTTCGAACTAAATTCCCACAAGTTAATCTAATAGTCAATCCCCACCATAAAGGTTTTTCTACCAATCATAACCAGGTGCTATCGCGGATGAACGGCAGGTATGCTTTAATCTTAAGTGATGATGTGATTGTAAAACCAAATGCCCTTGATTATATGGTCGAGTTTATGGATGAACATTCTGATATAGGAATATTAGGGCCAAAGGAGTTTTTCCCGGATGGAAGATTGCAAAAATTTCATTGTTTGGAAATACGCTCTCCCTGGTCTGAATTTTTAGAGGCATTTATGATTAGTCCTTTTTTAAGAAGGGTTTTTCCTGAACTAAGATTTCCAGGACAATTGTATATGTCTTCGCTCAAAGATTATAACTATGCTCATGAGGTAGCTTCTGTTCATGGAAGTTGTCTGATGGTGAGAAAAAAGATGTTAGACCAAATTGGGCTCATGGAAGAAAAATATTATTTCTATTATGAAGAACCGGATATATGCCTTCGGGCTAAAAAAGCAGGCTATAAAGTCTATTATACCCCAGATGCACAAATAATCCACTATTTTGCCGCTACCACTCGAAAATCTAATCCATTTTTTATGATAGATAAATCTTTAAATGCCCTCCATTCTTTTTATAAAAAATTCTATGGTTTATCTGGCTCTATTTTAGTTGGATGTATTACCATTGCCTCTTCAATATTTATCTTATTCACCTTCCCTTTTGTCTATATATTTGATGTGAAAAAGAGAGATGTGATAAAAAGAGGTATAAAATCTAATTTACTGGTTCTTCATTGGTATTTTACCTTCGGAGGACGATTCTCTTCTAAGAAGAAGAATGTGTATCTTGACTAACCTTCTATTTCCTCATAGTTTCTTTCATCGCCCGTCTCATTTCTTTTTCATGGTCTCTTTTCTTAATTACCGCACGCTTATCATAAAGTTTTTTACCTTTACCTAATCCTAATTCTAACTTTACCTTTCCTTTTTTAAAGTATAATCTTAATGGAATTAAGCTAAGTCCTCTTTCTTGCGTCTTCCCTATCAATCTTTTGATTTCTTCTTTTTTTAAAAGGAGCTTACGAATCCTTGTCGGCTCATGATTTTGAATATTTCCATACGGATATTGATTTATATGACAATTAAATAAAAAAACCTCTTCATTTTCTACCCTGGCTAAACTATCCTGTAAATTTGCTTGATGATTTCGTAATGATTTAACCTCTGTTCCTCGAAGGCAAATACCTGCCTCGTAAGTTTCTAAAATTTCATAATCATGGTATGCTTTACGATTACTACATATTGTCTTCAGGGTCACTTTCTTTCCACCATTTCAACTATACCACATTTTAAGAAAAATTACAACTATTTTTTATATTCCCTGTTTTTTTATTGACTTTTAGATGAACAATGATTATAATATAAAAGTCAGTAGTCAGTGAAGAGAAAACAGTAATTAGAGAAAAGTGATTATTGTTTCACTTTTCGCTTCTCACTGTTCACGGTTAAAGGAGGTTACTTACTATGGGTTCTACGGCGAAGTTAAGCAGTAAATATCAAATTGTTATCCCTAAAAAAATAAGACGAGAATTAAACCTGAAATCAGGTGATGAATTAATAATGAAGATTGAAGATGATAAGATAATTATGCGGGCAAAACCTAAGAGTTATACCGACTATATGTTAGGATTAGGTGAAAAAGTCTGGAAGGAATAATTATGAACAAATTAGAAAAATTTCTGAAAGGACATCATGTTATAGGATTAGATGCACAAATCTTTATTTATCTTTTTGAAAATAATCCGAGATTTAAACCAGTTACAATCGCCCTATTTAGTCTAATGGAGCAAGGAGAAATAATTGGTGTTACATCTATTCTATCTCTTCTTGAAATTCTTATCAAACCGATGGAGAAACAAGAACATCATTTGATAAATGAATATAAATTTTTGCTTAATACATTTCCGAACTTGATTATTGGGAAAATTGATGAAGAGATAATCGATTTAGCCGCATCTTTCAAAGCAAATTATTCTTTTTTGGATGATACTTTTGCCATTCAATTAGCTACCGCTAAATTATACGACGCCGAGTGTTTCATTACTCATAACCAATCGCTGAAAAAAATGCGAGAGATTAAAATAATTAATATAGCCGAGATTTTAGAAAAGGTAGAAGATTGATGAGACGATTTATCTTGTTTTTAATATTATTTTTTGGAATCTCATTTTTATTTTATATCACCATTTTAAGAGATTTCAAACCAACTACCATTAACATTTCTGGCTATCTTTCACTTGAAGAGAGGGTTAGTGCTGAAGGAGTGAAGGTTGAAGTCGTTCCATTTTATCCTAAAAGGATTTTTAGAAAACCTGTCCAACATTTCTTTACCGACTCAACAGGATTTTACAAATTAGAAGAAATTGAAGTCCCTATTGGACCTTTGGGTGAAATTTTTGTTTTATGGTTAGATGGTCAGAAAAAAAAGGCACCATATTTAAAGTTAAGAATTATTAAAAAAGGTTACCTTCCGGTGGAAGTTCTAATATTCAAATTTACACCCATAGTCAAAATACCATTTCTAACTTTAGATAAGGAAGGAACACGAAAACCACTAAATGAAGTCATTTCTGAAAATGGTATTAAAATTGTAAAAAATATCACCAGGTATAGATTTTGTGCCCTTCATAATTATCTATGGTTTTATCCAGAATACTACGACCTTGAACTTATAATTCCAACAGATAAACCAAAACAAAATGTCAAACTCAAACTTCGGTTGATTAATGAACCACTTTACACCAATTTTGAGGAAGAACTTAATGAATCAGCCGATGAATTAAAAGGGATAATAAAGATACTTATTCCCGAAATTCCTGTCGAAGAGGTAAAATTGCGTAGTGGAGAAAATGTGGCTAATTCATTATCTAACCCATCTTTACTGGATAAATTAAACGAAATCTTAATCAACTCTAAAATAAAACATATTCGTTTAACATCAATAGATTTAGTAAAGAAAAAGTAACTGTTCAGCCACCAGGGCACAAAGACTCGAAGAAAAGGTAACCGTTCAGGTGGTAATTTACCGCAGAGACGCAGAGGAACAGAGAAGATATGGAAATAAATCAGATAACAGAAAAGATTATTGGTATAGCCATTGAAATACTTAGGACCTGCTTGCCGAATGTTCAGCCGGCAAGCCAGATTTGTTAATCCATCCCTGATTTTCATCAGGGCAAGTTTAATGTTGTTGGACTCAAGAGCTTGCACTGATGAAAATCAGGGATGTTAAGCCTATCGTCCATAAATTTTAATTTTCTTCTCTGCGTCTCTGTGTCTCTGCGGTGAACGGTTACAAGAAAAGATTATTTTATCTTCGTGGCTTCGTGGCTCAATAATTAAAGAAACAAGGATTAAAATATTATGATGAATTATTATCTCTCATACATATTTGGAAGTCATTATGATGGTCCGTCTTACTTTATTGGATTAATACCATTTGTCATCGTCATAGGACTAATTATCTTTTTAGAAGAATTTATCTCTTGTGGAATTAATTTTATAATGACTAATAATAAAATAATCAGATTAAGACTTATTTTATCTTCTATTATTATAGCTCTATTTACGATATTCTTAGTTGGAACAAGCGTATTATTTTATCATAATGTTTATCTGGGCAAAAAAATTATTTTTTTATATTTTTATCTTAATGGACTATTTTTTCTTTTTTATCTTGGGTTATTGGCAATTGGGACATATATTTTCCTCGTCTTATGGAAAAGAAGATTAGACCATAGCATTGGTCAAGGTGGATTAAGTGGTCTTATTTTTGGGATACTCTTAATCGTTAGCCTTGATTTTATAGGGTTAGAACATTATGATAAAATTCTTGTGATATTATTATTTGCCGGACTTGGATTTCTATGGGGACTGCTTGGAAAAAAAGAGGTAATTTTACAAAAATGGGTTTTAATTCTATTTCCAGTAGAACAAAGTGTTATTATCTCTTTAATCTTCAGTGTATTTTTAATCTGGCTTTTCAGGGCTTTATATGGAATTGATTTCGAAAATGAAAAACTTTTATCTATGATTGGATTAATCTTGCCTATTATAAGTGTGATATTTACCAGCATTTATATCGATAGGTTAATTCGCGTAGAACCTTTTGAAAGTAGTCCGTATAAGAAATCGCGGTATCTTAAATTAGGACTATTAATATTCCTATTTTTCTGGATAGGTGAATTATACTCTCTTTTAACCATCAAAATGATCTCATAGTAGCCTACTGTTTTGTCAAGTTCGTCTTTTGGGTAGAGTTTTCCCTGAAAATAGTAGTTAGTAGTCAGTAGTTATAGCAGTTATTAGTCAAAATTTTACTCAGAGTGGATAAGTAAAAAAAATCCTAAATCCCAAACACCAAATCTCAAATAAGCACCAAATTCCACATACCAAAAAGCGAATTAGAGATTAGTGAATTAGAGATTAGATTTTACTAATTCGCTAATTCGCTTAATTCACTAATTCACTAAATGGAATTTGGAATTTGTGATTTGGAATTTCATAGCCATATCTATGTTAAATTTCGATTAATAAGTGCTATATATGTAACTGTTCTTTCTGACAAAAATCGAAAAAATACTTGACTTTTGTTAAACTATATGCTATATCAAATATATAGTAAGTGTTCAGGGTGTAATAAAGGAAAAATGGAAAAACCAGGGAAAAAGGGTAAATCTAAGAAGGGAAGAAATTAAGAGGTTGATAAGTCTGTCCTGGCGACAGGTCAGGGTGAGAGGTTAAGATGGATGTTTTGCTTCTCACAATCTCATCTTCTTAACTTCTTATCTTCTTTTCTTCCTTTCCCATTTTTTCCGTGTTTCCCCTTTTTCCCTATGGACACTACCTGAACGGTTACCTTTAATCTTTGTGTCGTGGTATCTTTGTGGCTGAACAATTACAAAAAGGAGGTTGGTTAAAATGTTAAAACAAAATAATAGTTGTAAGTATAAGAGAGAGAGAGATTACGAAAGAAAAGAAGTTTTAAGTGGAGGTTTTTTATGTTTTTTAAGCAGGTTGATAGTATTAGTTGCCTGCTTTATTTGTCTTTTGGGTAGGTTAGTAAGTAAGAGATATTCGGGTCAGGAGACCAGAAGCGACTCATTTATGTTTTCTTGCTACTCTCTACTTTCTACTCTCTACTTTTTCAGGAAAGTTGGCAAGGTATTATTATTTGCCGCTTGCCTGGTATTGATACTAATAGGAATCCAGGAAAAGAAATGTTTTGCTCAAAATAATGAAGTAATGTTACCAATACAATGGGGAGGAACAATAGGGCATATCGAGCAATCTGGTCCAGTATGGAGATGTCTTGAAGTTTTTTATGCATTTACGCCACTTGATGATTTTCAAGTTGATTATTACATGTATAAAAGTTCTCGAACTCAAGGATGGCAGAAAGCGAATCCCTTTTTACCTTCTGACATTGAATTATCGCAGAACCCATGGCTTACTCCAAAACATTTACTTATGAGGCCAATGTACTATGGTTTATGTGCCGATCTAACCTTAGAAGAAGCTAAAAAAGAGCTATTAGAGATGATAACAGACAACCAGGCTCATAATTATGAAGTAAAAGCAGTAGGAAAATGGAAAAAGGATGCATATGAATTAAAAAAAGAGGAAATACTAAATAAGTTAGGTAAAGGTGATACTATAGGAGACCCTGTAAATCCTATTACCGGTAATTTCTTCTATTCTCATGAGGATTTATATATTCCAGGTGGTGGATTTCCAATACGGTTTATACGGAGTTATAACTCCCAAGATAATAATTTATTTGTAAGGCAAGTATTTGGAATAGGTTGGACACATAATTTTAATATTCACTTTAATGCTCAGGATGAATGGAATTTACCTGATAATTACTACGTTCCAGTTGCAAGTATACGAGATTGGGACGGAAAAATGATTTACTTTAGGGAATGGAATGGTATATATTATCCCAAATGTGGTGAAAGGTCTACTTTATCTAAACAAGATGATGGTAGTTTTGTCTGGACAAAAAGAGATGGGATTAAATATTACTTTGAAGAAGTTATACCTAAACATGTCCCACTTCTTTCTAGAATAGTTAAGCCAAACGGGCATTATATCAGATTAATTTATAATGATAACGCTAAACTTATAAAAATACAAAATGATTCTGGATATTACATAGACCTTGTATATGTGACTTATCAAGAAGACAAACTTACCGAGGGATGTCTTAAGAGCATATCAGATTCTACAGGTCGAACAGTTTCTTATGAATATACAGGTACAATTACAGAGAATAGGATAGGGAAGATGTATTTAGCCACTGTAACTGATACTTTAAATAATAAGATAGTATACAACTATATGAAGGATGATTTTCCTTATTATCCAATTGATTGGATCAGTAATAGCAGTTATAAACCACTGACAAAAATTAAAGACCCTAATGGAAGAATAGTTGAAATTTCTTATAATAACTTTGATGGAAGTGGATATTTTAGGTGTTGCGAGGTAATGGTACAATCTGAGTGGAAGCTATATGACTATGATTATCTTCTATGGATATCTTATGACTATGATAAAGACTATGGTTCAAAAACTACATTTATTGGAGGAAATAAGTATCAAGAAAAAATATATGGCTATAACCAGATATATCAGTATAAAAGAACTGATGAATATGCCGAGTATGGGTGGGGATTAACTGTATCTAGAATAACGACTAATTGCAAAGAGATAGACACATGGTCTGAAAATGTAACTAATAAAGTATTCACCTATAGTCCTAATGGACTTCTCTATCAAATTAAAGATGACAATGGCAATATTACTAAGATGGATTATGAACCCAATCTACCATATAACCTGACTAACATAATTGACCCGCTAAATGGAACTACTACCTTTACCTATCATCCATCATTACCAATGTGCATAACACAAATAAAAGACCCAATGAATAATATCACTACCTTCGATTATTATGATGATGGAAAACTCGGAACTATAACTGATGCACAAGGAAATAAGACAAGATATTTCTATGATACCAAAGGTAATTGTATTCAAATTATTGATGCCAATAACCAGATTGTCACCTATACCTATAATTCAAATGATAATTTAATAGCTATCAAAGACCCTCTTGGAAATATAACCTCATTTGAGTATGACCCTATTGGTAATTGTAAAAAGATTATCTATCCTAACAATTACACGATTAGCTTTAATTACAATGCAGATAATAAAATAACCCGGATAATATATCCTGATACTACTATTTCATATGAATACGACCCGGTGGGGAACATAGGTACTATGACAGATTCAAGAGGGGTTACTCGGTATAAATATGATTCAGTAGATCGACTTGTAAAAATAATACATCCTGATGGTAGTGTATCTACCTATACATCTACTTATGCAGTCTGGGCACAGGGCGTATCTAAAATATTAGTAGAAGATGCTAATGGAAAAGCAACAAATTATGCCTTTAACAGTCTTCATCAGCTTCAAGAAGTAAAGCAAAATAACGAAGGAGAGGATATTGTTACCAGGTATAGCCATGACCCATTAGGTAACCTACAATCTATAACCGATGCTAAAAATAGAACTACTGTCTATAGCTATGATGGACTAAATAGACTAACTAAGGTTACATATCCAGATGACACTGGAGTGGAGTATAGGTATGATAAAAATGGTAACTTGAGATTTAAACAAGAGCCAGAGGCAAAGGATAATTTCGAATGGATAGAGTATCGTTATGATAACTTAAACCGCCTTATTTACAAAGGCACCATTACCTGCCTGGCAAATAATAATCCATTAACAGATGCTATTGGCTATGCGACTAAGACTGTTTTTGCTTATGATACTTATATCATTAGTCCACCTGCTGATTTAAATAACCCAAAAGGGAATCTGACAATGATGATTGATGAATCGGGCACTACTACCTATTTTTACAATGCCTTAAATAGATTATGCCAACAAGATAAGATAATCGATGGGCTAAAATATACGACTCAATATCATTATGATAAAGCAGGAAATATAGACTATATCATTGACCCAGCAGGTAAAAAGACGATTTATACCTATACCAACAATCGCATTACCTCAATTAATGTGGATGGAATTGGTAAGATAGCTGATTATACCTATAATCCAACGGATGCTGTCAAAAGTATAACCTTTAATAATAACATAAAGACTGACTTCGATTATTACCCTACACAAGGTTGGATAAAGAAAATAAATACGACTAAAGGGACATCATCGGTCCTTCAGCGCTATTATAAAGGTTATGACAAAATAGGTAATCTCTTAAATGAAAATATTGAAAAGGCGATATGGAATGAAGAATATAAAGGAAATATCCTGCCTGAAAATTTAGATTGGCCTGCTTCAGAAGGAACTGGAAATGCAGTCATTGAAAATGATGGAATTTTACATATTACCGGAGTTAAAAATTGGAGAAAAGAGCACATATATCCTGATGAGTGGAAAGAACCAGAAGAAGGTTTTTGTATAGAATTCTCATTAAAAGTAGGAGGGAAAAATGAAGGTGCATTTGTAGCCTTTGGTGGAGATTGGACTGGTTGGAGAAGTGAATGGATACTTTTCTATCCTGACAGGATTGACTTTTTTTATACCAGGGATTCTATATCAATGTCCACTAACGATAGTTTCCATACCTATCGAATAGAAATTGTAGGGAAAAATTTAAAGTTTTATGCCGATGATAAATTTAAAAAAATGATTGAGCCATTTGGAACATCAGGTGGTTCCATACATCCAACTACTCTTATCCAAATAGTAAAATGGGGATGTAAAGATGGTGCGGGAGAATCCTTTTGGAAATATATTAAATATCGTTCAAGTGTTAACCCGATAAATGAACTCCCATTTGCTAGATATATCTATGATGATTTATATAGATTAGAAGATGTAAATTATGGCGATAAGTTTTTGGAATTCCCAAATCTTAGTTATGGATATGACAAGGTTGGTAATCGAGAATTTGAAAATAAAGGTAATGATATTCATTCCTATACCTATATAGATAATACTGATAGAATATACTCAAATGGAGTATATACCTATACCTACGATAACAATGGTAATCTGAAGACTAGGTCCATTAGCACTGCTACGACTACTTATCACTATGACTACGAAAACAGATTAATAAAGGTTGAATCGCCCGGTGGATTAGTTGAGGAATATGTCTACGATGGTTTTGGTCATAGAATTATGAAGAATACTGCCGGGACAAAAACAGTATATCACTATAATCAGGAAGGTAAAATTATCTGCCAGAATAGTTATATAGGGGGAGGACAAAATGATAGTGAGGAGATATATGAGGAGGATTTTGAAAACCTACCAGAACAAAAGATATGGACTACAAGTGGGCTATGGCATCAGTCAGATAAAAAGAGCTATTCTGGAAAATATTGTTTTGCTTATAATAATGACAAAGACTATAATACTGGTGGCAGGAACTTTGGCATTTTGACCTCACCTATAATTGATCTAACTAAACCAGCTACGGCTACATTGAGTTTCTGGACAAGATGGCAACATGAATCTTATCCTTATGGAAAATATGATAATATGAAGGTAGAGGTCTATGATGGTAAGAGTTGGCGTCAGATTTTTTATAATGACTGTCGAGGGATAGCCTTTTCGGATTGGCATAGAAAATCCTTTGACCTCTTAACTTATTGTGGAAAGAAAATACAGATTAGGTTTTGTTTTGATACCGTTGATGGTTGGTATAACAATTATGAAGGCTGGTATATTGATAAAATTGAGATTAGAGGGGGAGATAAGATATTTTTTGAAGATGATTTTGAGGAAACTCAAAATGAGATAAAAGACAAAATTTGGATAAATGATGGACTCTGGAATCATTCAATACTCAGGAGTAATAGCTCTGTTCATAGTTTTGCTTATAATAACGGAGCAAATTATAATACCGGTGGTAGAAATTCTGGTTGTTCTCTTTCACCATTAATTGATTTGTCAACGCTCAAAGGTAACCTTACTCTAAATTTCTGGACAAGATGGCAACATGAATCTTATCCTTATGGAAACTATGACAATATGAAGGTAGATATTTGGGATAGTCAGAAATGGAATAGGATTTTTTATAACGATTGTAATGAAGGACCATCGGTTATGGACTGGCATGAGGAATCCTTTGATATTTCAAACTACGCGGGTAAGAAGATAAAACTAAGATTTAATTTTGATACAGTAGATGGGTGGTATAACGACTATGAAGGGTGGTATATAGATGATGTAGAGATTATCAAGGGAGAAGATAAACCTGTGTATGTGCCTTTAGGAACTATCTCCTATATTTATGCTAATGATGAATTAGTCGCGAGGGTAGATAAAAAACCTGCTCAGTCCGAGAAAGTATATTATTATCATAATGATTACTTAGGTTCAACAAGGGTGATGACTGATAGTATGGGAGAAATAGTTTGGTCGAGTGATTATTTACCTTTTGGTGAGTTGATAAATACAGAGGGAAAGATTGAAAATAACTTCACTTTCACTGGCAAAGAATATGATGAGGCAACCGGCTTATATTACTTCGGCGCCAGATACTATGATCCGAGGGTAGGGAGATTTATTACTAAAGACCCATACACTGGCAATGTCTACTTTCCACCTAATTTACATAAGTATATCTATTGCTACAATGATCCGATTAACTGGATAGACCTGTGGGGATTGTGTCCAATAAGTCCAGAGGAGCAATCTATAATAGAGGACTGGTTAAGTGAAATTGGATTAGGTTTTCTGGCATATCTTTATCCAACACTATTTAGTTCAATAGTTGGATTATCTCAACAAGCAGAAGCACCAAAGTATGATCCAAAACCTCCTGATGGATTTGTCGAAAATCCTGATCGAAAAGGAAGTTGGGGAAAGTATGAAGACGGAAAGTTTAAAGAGAAATGGAGATTTGATAAGGGGGATCCTACAAAGCCAGGGTGGAGAGGAAAAGATCACTTACACTTTGATAAGAAAAAGAAACATTATCCCCCAGATACACCCTATCCAGGGAATGGAGGTCAGTAATGCAGTTAAATTTGAGTCGTGAGCAAATTGAGTTTCTTCCTATCCATGATGCTGAATTACACAATCTTTCGATCATTCAAACTGTCGCAGGGAATTATATTTTGTTACTTGATGTGGAAATTACTGATGATTCTTATGACCCAGGTTATCCTATCCCTAAAAAAAATGGCTTAACAAGAATAATTTTTAAGAACTGTTGGGGAATAATGAATGATCTTAAATGTCACTGCGTAGATAGAGATACAATACAAGGGATAGATATGATTAAAGATTCTAATTTGATTTCTGAAATGGAAAGCAAAGGAATCAAACCACCCATTCCAGTTTATCATTATAGAATTTCTTTAAATAGTGGCTCGCAAATTGATGTTGTTTTAGAAGAGATTATATTAGAAGGATAGACTTTTGCTGCAAGAGAGGGATTAGGGGCAGACCTTGAATGTAGAAAGCAGTTTCTTCTACATTCAACATTCACGGTCTGCCCCCAACATTCTCCGCAAATGAACCGGCACCTAACATAGATCCAACTCAAGATCCTAATAATTGGTGGAAAAACCTACTTGATAAAATAGGTGACTTGCTTGGCGATTGGCGAGAGTGAGCCAAAACCATGAGAAAAAATATAATAAATATAGTCAAAAAAATTATAACATTTATATTAAATCACTATGTTTTTAGAAAGTTAAGAAACTTTCTATTGAGTTATCATGCTGTTACTCAAGGGATTGAATTTCTTCGTCAGGAAAG
>JBFLYA010000032.1 GCA_040757115.1 bacterium
TAGCAGGGTTTCTCAAAGAGTTGGAGGAATTTGGTAATATCTTTGCTTCAAGTATTTTAACGCTGAAAGGAAAGAGATAATTTTACTGAACTTTGGCAAAGATAGTTGATAGTTTATAGTTGATAGTAGATAGTTGAAGGACTATAGACTATAAACTATAAACCATAAACTATAAACTATACACTATACACTATAAACTATAAACGAGTTTTGCATTTTGCTCTTTGGAGGAAATCCCTTTTGGACACCAAATCTGCATAGATTTCACTATTAGAGTTATTTTCAGACACCACCCAGACTTTTGAGCCTAATTTTGCCATCTTTGAGCAAAATAAACAGATTGATAAGGATAAAGAGAACTTTAGATAGCCTCAATAGTAGCATAAAATTTACGAAAGTCCAGTTCATAAAATCCAGTTTTTAAGTTGTCGGACTTCTTATGTTAAAAATTAAAGTCAAAACCGATAAGAAAAAAAGGTAGATTTTATGTCAACAGCCTGTCAAGGGGCAAGGTAGAAAATAAGTGGCAGTGCTTCTTGTTCCTTGCTTGTTGAACCTACTACCTGAGTAAATAATTACAAATAAAGGAGCTCTCATTATGCGAATCCTTTTTATGGGCACACCTGACTTTGCCCTTCCTTCATTAGAAAAAATAGCCAGAAGTGAATATGAATTAATTGGCGTCATTACCCAACCTGATAAACCTACTGGCAGAAGTTATAAAATCACTCCACCAAAAGTGAAAGAATTAGCCCAAAAGTTAAATCTTAAAGTCTGGCAACCAACCTCATTAAAAAATAAAGAAGGATTGGAGCTCGTTAAACGACTTGAACCTGATTTAGTTATAGTCGTTGCCTTTGGCAAAATTCTATCACCCGAATTTTTGCACATACCTAAACTCGGAAGTATAAATTTGCATGCCTCTTTATTACCAAAATATCGTGGTTCAGCACCAATTCAACGGGCAATAATTCAAGGAGAAACTAAAACAGGTGTTACCGTTATGTGGATAAGTGAAGAATTAGACGCAGGAGATATTATCTTACAACAAGAAGTAGAAATCTCATTTCTTGACACCGCCGGAACATTATCACAAAAGATAGCTTCTACTGGCGCCGAACTCTTATTAAAGGCGATTAAACTAATTAAGGAAGAAAAAGCACCGCGGATAAAACAAGATACTTCTCAGGTAAGTTACGCTCCAAAATTAAACAAAGAAGATGGCTTGATTAATTGGAAAAAAACTAATCTGGAGATTTATAATCTTATCAGAGGTCTAAATCCATTCCCTGGAACACATATCTACTATAAAAATCAATTATTAAAGGTTTGGGAAACCGCAATAATAAATGAAGAAGGGTTACCTGGTCAGGTATTAAAGATTCTTAAAGATAAAGGACCTGTAATTGGAACAGGTAAAGGTTGCCTCTTGATAAAACAAATTCAGCCTGCTAATAAAAAAAGGTTATCAGGGATTGAATTTGTCAATGGCTATAGAATAAAAGAGGGGCAGATAATCGGTTATTAATCAACACGACACTCTTGATTCTTACTAATTACCGGTTACTTGCTTACTGATTACCTTATTTTTCAAGTGGAACAATAATTGCCGTTTGAGTTCTTCGGATACCATTTACGGTTTGAATCTTGGATACAACCATCTCACCTAATTTTTCTAAGTTTTCTGCTTCTAATAAGGCAATAATATCATAAACCCCGGTCACGGCATTAGCACTTTTAACCCCAGTAATATTTCTGATGGTAAGACAGGCATTTCCCACTTTTCCACCTTCTGCTTCAATTAAAATATAAGCATTGACGGCCATTTTTTTACCTCCTGAAAACAATGAGCAGTCATCAGTATGCAAAAATCAGTCCCTTTGCTCTCTGATGGCTGAACGCTTACTATTACTTGAGTGTAATTTCATATTTTTCTCTTAAAAGGGAAACTAATTGCATCATATCACGAATAACCGCATGAGGTTTGGTATTTCCTTCATTAAAGGCATATTTGCCACCTCGCTGGTAAAAAACAGTAATTAATCCAGCTTCATTTGCCGGGTCAATGTCATTTGTCGGATGGTCACCAACATACATTGCTTCTTGCGGTGCAATTTCAAGCATTTCACAGGCGCGGCTAAAAAGTAATGGGTCGGGTTTACGAATACCCATTTCTTCGACAAAAAACATCGCCTTTTTATCAAAATATTTCAATAATCCAAGCCGAATAATCTTCTCTATCTGCTTCAAGGTGATACCATTAGAAATAATCCCTAATTTTATTTCCTCGCACTTTGATAACACATCTAATGCCCATTCTACATCCGGAAAAGGTTTTAATTCTCTTACCTTAGCGTCATGATAGGCAACTATACCTGTGGCAATAATAATAGATTTATTCACATCTAATTTTATATTTAAACGAGCAATAAGTTCATCGTAGTGCCGTTCATAGTTAGCCCCAAAATCTTTAGTCACCTTCTCTAATTCTTCAAATGCCTTAAACTCATCTACTCTTAAACCTGCATCTACCATAGCTCTAATCGCACTCATTCGAGCTAAACGAGTGAATTCCGTCGTGGAATAAAGTGTATCATCTATATCAAAAAATATAACTTTTAAATTTGTTCCCATCTTTAATTATACCTTCCTTGACTGATAGAAAATTGCTTTTTGAACATTTTGGATGTTACCTTCTCTTTTGCCTCGTTAGATAATTTTTTTATCTAACGGATTTTGTTGGGGATATTTTACCAAAAATTTTACCCTGTGTCAACAAAAATTTCGACCTGTGTGTAATGCGTCAGTGAGAGCGTTGCGTAGGACTTAAAGCTATATCTACGGTCCCAGGTATTGCTTTACCTCATTTTTTGCCATCTTTTTGTTTCTCTTGACATTTTGAAGTCCCAAAAGACAACCCAAAGGGTCATTAACCAGTCGATAAAAGGGCATATCTTTAACTTCTGGCATAATTATCTCCAGTGGAGCCTTCCCGCTACCTGGTTGTTGCAAAAACAGATACATTACCAGAAAACACAAAAGTCCTCTCCTGGCACTCCCTACTGAAAAAAACCCACATCTTTTCTTGTAGAATTGGTTGAAATCCCTAAAAAACCGCTCTATGACATTGTTTGTCTTTGGAAACTTCTTACTCCCTATAGCAGGCAGAAGATTTGGCAATATCTTCTCTGTGTTCTCTATCCAGCCTTGAATACCTAATTCCTTTCCATTCTCCTTCAGTCTTCCCAATCTCCTCTTTGCTGTCCGTTTATCATTAGTTTGCAATACCTTCTTTAGTTCCTTCTTCCGCTCTTTGATTACTTCCTTTTCCTCTTCACCACCATTATCAAATTGTTTTTTTACCCACCGACTCATAGCTTCCTGATGATGAAAATGACATAACAAATGCTTTATACATTTCCCTAACGCTTCTCTGATATATACGTATCCCGCCATCCCATCCGTAATAAATACGCTGGGTATTTGTCCCAACATCTTTAGTTGATACCCTATCCACCAACATGCCCATTTCCCTCTCGACTCCAAAAGTGATGTCAGTATTGGTAACCCTGCCCTCGCCTCTAATACTACAAACCAATAATACCATTTCCCTTGTATCTTTAGCCACTTCTCATCTATATACACCATAGTTGCCTTTACCTGCTTCTTTATCCACTCAGACACTAATGGTCAAATCTCCAAACCTAATCCAACTATCCATCGTCCTACCGTAAATGGATTTTTTTAAAAAACTTATTTGGGTCTCTCTATATATTAAAACGGATTTATAATCATAAATCGGACATAATCTAAAAAAATTTATAAAGGGAAGTTATGCACAATATTCACGATAGAACACAAGACCTCATTATGAAAGCCAAATCAGGTAACAGAGAGGCACTAAATGCTCTCTTAATTCGATACCAGGAGAGGATACTTCGTATTGTACGATTACGGCTTAATCCTAAACTTCGGCAATGGCTACAGTCAGTAGATATTCTCCAGGAGGCACTTATTTCAGCTTCAAGAGGTTAGTGAACAAGAAAACACCCATTATATTGCTATGGAATATATCCCTGGTGTGTCACTCGATAAACTCATCAGTGCCCTGTCATTGCAAAAGAAGAAAAATCCTACCATAGAAGAAATAAACTCTCTCTTTACAGAGATTTTTATCTCTTTTGTCCCTTTAGATAAAAAAGAGGAGTTCAATCTATCAAAATTTGGAGATTCATATAGTCACTTTGTATCGGCACTGATAACAGAAGTTGCTGAGGTTTTGGATTATGCCCATCAAAGAGAGGTGTATCATCGAGATATAAAACCATCTAATATTATCCTGAGACTAGTGCTCTGTCACAGAAATTTCTGATAGATTGGTAGCCGCAGGTTTCAGCCTGCGATCATTTCGCAACCTAATTGCTTTTTCATAAATAGGTTCCTCTTTTGGGGAGAGCGATAGCAAGAAGAACTTTAATGTAAATATCAAAATGCAAATATCAAAATTACAATGCAAAATGCAAAAATACTTGTAAATTAACAAAGTAGCTGGAGAATATTTTGATTTTTGATTTGTAATTTTACATTTTGATGTTTGATTTTTAATTTATTTTATGGTATTCCAGAAAAGTGGAAGTTAATTTTGCAAAAACCATAAGGTTGCGGCTACCACTGAAGCAAGAACAGATAGTCGCACAGGAAGCAGACTATTAAAAACTTATGTGACAGTGCACTAGAAGTGAGGAAGGGACACGGAGTTGGGAGACATTTTTCTCAATTAAGGATACATGTCGAAAGCTTGGAGTGAATTTTCGTAACTATCTGTACGATAGACTTTCTGGAGAATACAGGCTGCCATCCTTGGCAGAAATGATTGGAAAGGCAAGTACAGTTTGTTGTCCATGTGGCCCTTCGCCATAAAAAACGGTTCTTTAGATATTATGTGGCTGTTGAAGCTGTAAGGTGCAGATTGCCACTTGATGGTGAGCAGTTACCTAAAAATGTAGAAAAATGCTAAAAAAAAAAACAGAAAAATGCTACAATTTTTAACTTGACATATAGATGATTACAATGTATATTTAAATAAGTTAGAATACAGAATTGGACAGATTTAAGGACACGGATAAACAGATTTTTTAATTTAGGATTTATTATCCTTAAAATGAGAAAGCAAATATGAAACCTGCAATTTCTAAAAATATACTAATAGTAGATGATGACAAGACTTTCTTAGAGAGTCTAACAACTGGTTTAGGTGAGGAATATCCAGTAGTGGATGGAGGGGAAGGAAAAGAGGCAATTGATGTAGTAAGAAAAAGTGCAATAGATGTAGCCAGAGGGGATATAAAATTACTTGATATAGACGGACTTGAGGTACTTCAAGAAATAAAAGAAATAAATAATAAGATAGGAGTTATTTTAATTTTTGATAAGCCAAATGATATAAAAAACCTGAAAACAAGGATAAAAAGTCTATTAAAATTAAGGAGAGATAACACTTATAATTTTAGAGAATATCCATTAGATTTAGAGAATCGGATTGATAGAGTAAAAGATTGCTTAAGACAAATAATGGTAAATATAAATTATACGAGGTCGCCCATGAGATAGGATTAAGTCCAAAACACCTGAGTAGAATATTTAGGGAAAATAATGGTAAAAGTTTTACGCAACTACGAATAGAAATAAAAATGGAATATGCAAAACACCTACTAAAAAATACCAACTTAACTATAGACCAGATAACTTACGAACTTGGCTATTCACACTGGAGTTCTTTTACGAGAATGTTTAAAAAGAAGAATGGAGGTTCACCGACTTCATATCGTAAGACAAATAAAATGGTTGCTACTTAAAGTTTTATTAGTAATCCTTTAAGAAAATAAAAAAATAGAGGGCAGGACAAAGAAAATTTAGACTCCGCACAAGTCTGATAGAGCAATCCCCAAAAATTAATTTTCGGGAGAATGCCTTCTTTGTCTTGTGCCCTCTTCTATAAATGATACACTATTTTAATAGAGATGTCAAGAAAAATGCATTTTTTTCCAGAATGAACAAAGTAAATTCTTATCAGACACTTATAAGGAGACACTATATATGAAAAAAATTATTGAATCTTGGGCTAATTTTGTAGTTAAACATCGTATATTCGTAATTTTAGGTACTATAATTTTAGTAGGCACCTTATTTCTACCTATGAAAGGACTTTTTTTTAATAATTCCGATGAACTATGGTTTGTGACTAATGATCCGGATCTGGTTAATTATAGAGTGTTCAAAGAACGTTTTGGTGCAGATGATTATATTGTAGTTGGCTTAGAAGGCAAAAAGCAGGATAAAAATATATTTAATGCAGAAACATTAAAGGTTATTTCTGAAATCAGTACTTTTCTGGAAGATCATAAAGATATTGATAAGGTAGTGTCAATTAGTAACTATCAGTATATTCATGCAGATGAAGATGTCTTGCAGGTGGACAGAATTGTGCCGGAAGAATTAGAAGATTTATCTTCATTTCAAATAGAGGAAATGTTGCAAATTATGCAAAAAGAAACCATAATTCATGATAGGATCATTGCTAAAGATTTTCGTCATACTTTGATTTTAGGTCGGTTAGTTAAAATAAGCGAAGATAATAGCAATTATGTACGACTGGTACATGATCTAAAAAAATTTATTGCAGATCAAAAATACCAACAAAAAGGCTGGATTTTTCACTATTTCGGAAATCCAGCTGTTTCAGAAGCTCTTTTTACCCTAAGCATGCATGACTCTAATAAAATTCATCCTTTAATGTTTTTAATGCTGATCATTTTACTCTTGCTTTTTTTCCGAACCATAACCGGACTTTTCATGCCCTTAATCGTAGTTGCTGGTGCGATTATTACTACTTTTGGCATATTAGGCCTTTCAGGCTGGGGGTTAAATCCTCTAACCATATCCTTGAATTTACTAATTATAGCAGTGGGTATTGGTGATGCGATTCATATTATTACAAAGTTTTATAAATTTCGTGCTCAGGGATTAGAATCAAAGGCAGCAGCAGTAGAATCGCTTAAACATTTATTTATACCCTGTTTTTATACCTCGTTAACCACGGTTTTTGGTTTTATGGCTATTAGTGTCAGCAGTCATATAGCAGCTATCAGAGAATTTGGGATACTGGCAATGATAGGTATTACTATGGCCTTTATTTTATCTGTGACAATAATGCCAGCACTTTTAAGTTTAATACCTGGAAAGGATACAGGAGCACTCAGAATAGTGGAAAATAGTATTGTTACCCGTTTAACTGCTAAGTTACTTGCTTTCAATGTTAAAAACCATAAAAGTATTATAGTAGTAGCTTTAATATTTATTCTGGCTTCTCTGTTAATGACGACTACTATTTCATTAGATACAGGTATAGAGAGTTACTTTAAACCACAGGATAAAATTCGGATGGACTTGGATTATGCTGATAAAATCTATAAAGCCGGTAGTAGGTTAGAGATTATGTTGGACAGTGGCAAGGGAAATGGCTTAAAAGATCCTGACTATTTAAACCATGCCTTAGAGTTTCAAAATTATCTGGAACAAAAAATCCACATGGGTAAAGTCAATTCCTATCTTAATTATCTTTGTAAGATGAATCAGACTATGCATAATAATGATCCTGCCTACTATAAAATTCCCTTAAGCTCAGAATTAATTGCGCAGTATTTGTTGCTCTATACCAGTTCCGGGCCAAATGAAGATTTATCTGATTTAAAAACTTTTGATAATCGATATATGCGGATTTCCGTCAACATGAAAATGCTGACTTCATTTAAGACAAATAAGGAAATTAAAGCAATCCGAGATATATTGCAAAAGGATTTCAAAAATTTAAATGGAGTTGTCACCGGAACAACTGTTTTAGATAGTGGTCGGGATAAATATGTTCTAACCGGCTTACTGAAATCATTCTCTTTAGCTGTAATTTTAATTACTCTCTGTTTCTTAGTGATTTTCCGTTCAATTAAATACGGAATATTAGTTCTGTTGCCCAGTTTATTTCCTATTGTTTTTGCTGGAGGGATTATGGGAATCAGTGGAATAAATTTAGATCTACCCAATATGATTATTGCTGCTATTATTTTTGGAATCACAGTGGATGATTCCATTCATTTTATGACACATTATCTTAACTCTCGACGTCAGGGAGATAGTATAGAAGTGGCCATTCAGGCATCTATCCGGGAATCAGGACAAGCTATAATTTTTACATCCCTGATTTTATTCTTAAGCTTTAGTATTTTAGCGCTATCTGCTTTTGTGCCTAATGTTCATATGGGAGTATTCTCCGCCCTGATAGTTTTAGTGGCTTTGTTTGCTACCCTGATATTATTACCGGCAATTCTATTAGGTATAGGTAAAAGGGCTCAACGTGGATGCGTGGGGGTAGATGTTGAATAACTGTCATTCTGAGCAGATATCGGTAAAATACTCAGGTCTCCCAAGTGAGTCATTGTGTCATGTATTTGTATAAACCGGAGACATAGGTAACACTTTATAATTAGCTTTGACAATATGAAGTCGGTATAAGGGAGTTTAAAAATGTACAAATTATATCATCGTAGACAGCTATTTATATTTACTATAATTTTAGTTTTTATTTTTATATGCCCAGGAATAATGGCTGTCAGTCAGGATAGCGATGATGACATAGATGCTGATTATATAATGTATAAAATGGATAATCTTGAAGATGGTGATACTGCTATTATGGATTTAACTATGGTGCTGATCAATAGGGCAGGTAATAAAAAAATTAGAAAATTAAAAGCTTTTAGAAAAGACTATGGAAAAGATTCAAAATCTTTAGCCTTTTTTCTCACACCAGCAGATGTTAAAAACACAGCGTTTTTAGGATTTAATTGGGATGATCTGAAAAAAGAAGATGATATCTGGATATACTTGCCAGCTTTACATAAAGCTAAGCGGATTGCTTCCAGTAATAAGAAAGATGCCTATATGGGAAGTGATTTTAGCTATGCAGATATAAATGGTTTAGACATCAGAAATTGGCAACATAGTATAAAAGAAAGCACAGATGAAGTGGATGGTTATGCCTGCTGGGTTATTGAATCAGTACCTAAAGATAATATAAAAGAAAAAGTGATAAATGAGACAGGGTATATTAAAACTCTGACATGGGTAAGAAAAGACAACTTTATTATGGTACAAAGAAAGATATGGGTTAAGCAAGGTAATAGGGTTAAATATCTCAAAGCTTCAGATATAGAAAAAATACAGGATATATGGACAACTAAAAAAATGAAAATGATTACCACCAAAAATAACCGCAAAGAACATGAATCAATCTTTATCATAGACAAGATTTCCTACAATCAGGAAATGAATGATAATATTTTTACCTTACAGCATATGGAAAGAGGTTTAAATGAATAAAAATTACGTGCCCCTCATTTTTGGCTGGGTGGGTATGTTGATAAGTACTATAGTTTTTGCTCAAGATAGTAATGATTTTTTCTCTGATTTTTTGCAAGAAGATACTTATTTTTTTAATTCGTCAGGGGGGGTTGCCTTAAGTGGTTTTTATAAGCAGGAAATCGCTTATAGTTATAATTCTTCAGACTCAAACTTTAATTTTGTGCGACAACAGCCTGAAATATCTAAAATTAAATCAATCTTAGATATTACTTTGGATGCTAAAATCTTAAATCAGATTAAATTAAAATTAAATGGAAGATTTTTTTATGATAGCTATTATCTGCTCAAAGGCCGAGAAAAATTTTCCAGCCAATTATTAGAAGCACATGAAAGAGAAATAGATGTTGGGGAAAGTTTTATAGAAGCAAGTATCACAGATTATATGTGGTTAAAATCCGGTCGTCAGATAATTGCCTGGGGAGAATCTGATATCTATCAGAATACCAATGTTATTAATCCCCAGGACAATCGGGAATTAGGTCAGGAGGATATAACAGACAGATATATTCCTGCTTTGGCTACTAAACTTACTTATCTGGCAAACACTGGGGAAATAAATCTGGCAGTTATTCATGAAGTAAGAGCCAACAAATATGGTGCCAGCGGGTCAGACTATGATCCCTATATCAGACTTAGAAGTGAAGAAGATATAATTATCAGAGAAAAACTTCCCCCAAGTACTCTGGATAACACTCAGTGGGGATTTCGGTTACGAAAAGCTTTGCATAGCGGAGATGTTAGCTTAATTTACGCTGATGTATTTGACAAAAATCCATACTTATATTTTGATGATGAAAATGTTACCCTCAATCTCAATCGTATTCAGGTATATGGAATAGCCGGTAATTATGTGTTAGGGCAGTGGTTATATAAATTTGATATTGCCAGAAAAATTAAAAGTATATTAATGCATAAAGACATGACTGAATTTAGCCATAAGAATATAATCCAGGGCATGATAGGCATTGATTTTACTGGAATAACCGATTTAAGATTAACTTTAGAAATTAACCACACCCTAATTGAAGCATATAAAAAAAATTTACAAGATGATGAATTATCAAGAGAATGGTTGATTACAGCTACATATAATATGTTTAATAATTGTTTACATCACAATTTATTTTGGACACACTTATCTAACAATAATGGTGATATTTTTGAATTGGAAACAGTATATGCTTATTCGGATGATATTCAAATTTCTATAGGAACCATATTTTATATGGCCTCTGATAAAAAAGGGTTCATTTATCCATACAGAAACAATAATCGGATTTTTGCTGGGGTTAAATATAGTTTTTGATGATTTAAGTGACATATTAACAAATCAGGAGCTGTATTGTGTGAACTATCATATCTTTTATTTTTAGACTCCAACGGTCACAATAGGTATAATTAGGAAAGAAAGTTTGGCTCTACGCGGATTCTCAGATGGGACAGATTCTGGTTCATCAATTCTTTTAATTCAGAAAGAAGGTAAAAGAAATGACATATTTGCAAAAGGAGGAAAATCTAAATATGGATGAAAATTTAGAAACTCTAAGTTCAAATTGGATAAGAGGTAAGAATAAATTAATAGGTGAAAAAGCTGTTATTGATACAGTAAGCGGGAACAATATGAGTGTTGCAAGGTATACGATGCATGAAAAAATGAATGTGGCAAAACATTCTCATGGATATGAGCAGATTGTTTATGTTTTAAAAGGAAAGATGATTTTGACTATTGAAGATAAAGATTTCACAATGAAAAGTGGAGATATTCAAGTTATTTTAAGTGAACAAGAACATTCTGCCAGTATAGTTGATGTGCCATATCAATGTATCGAGTTTTATAGTCCTAAAAGAAATGATATGCAATTGAATAAATAATTTATAACAATAAAAAACTAAGGAGTATATTTATGTTTAAAGAAGGATATGAAAAATTTAAAGAAAGTGTTATTGAACTAGATATTATACCAAAGGAAACTAAAAAAATAATTATAGGGATGTCTGGTGGAAAAGATACAGTAGTTATGACTCATTTTTTATTGGAATACAAAAAACATGAACGCCCAGACATTGAATTAGAGATGTGGACTGCTCCAGTTCCACACTGGGAACAAATGCCAGAAAAGTTATTTAATACATCACTTGATGAAAATCAAAAAGCATTACTTATTAAGCAGAAAAAAGTGATGGATGATTTTAAAGCATACTGGGCTAATTTACTTGAATGCAAAATCATTCCTGTGCAACAAGAACTTTATGAAGATCGCATTTTTAATATGGATTGGGGATGTATGATGTGTTTTAGTACAAAAATGAAAGCATTCCATAAATATCTATTAGAGCAACTGTATGAAGATAATACCCTCTTCGCATTTGGGTGGACCAAATGGGATGCTCATTATACCTTACTTTCACATATGATGAAATCTGATGGTTCAAAGTGGTTTGATGTAAAAAAGAATCAGATTCAAAAGTATAAATCTGATTGTGTGTTTTTAGCTTCATTTTCTGCATATCCTCGTGTAAATATAGGTATTCCAGGGAAAAAGATATTTAGAATTAATCCAATTATAGAATTTGATGATGGAGAGACATTTGTGATATCAAGAGAGTTTAAAATTCCAATTGTTATTGATATTTGCAAAGAATTGTATGGTGAAATGTTTGATCAGGATAGAAGATATTTATCAAAGTATCTGGAAATATATTCTAGAAATCAATCTCGATTAAAACTTTCTAATGATTCATTGTTATACAGTTATAGAAATTTAGTAAAGTTTTTAAGAGATACAGAAATACTTCCACCTCTTGAAGAAATTGAAGGGATAATGTATAACGCGTACAATTCTAATTTTGATGAAGTATTTGAGTTGCTAAAAAAATAAAATTTATAGTCAGAAAAATGAGAATACTTTTATAATATTTAATATCTTCGAATTATCGTTAAGGAGATAAGAAATGACATGTTTGCAAAAGGATGTTCTTTTAATTGGTGATACCTTTGTTGCCAATTTGCTAGCTAAAAAAAATCAAGATAATGGTATTGAACACATGGATAATACGACAAAACAATTCTTACCAAGTGCAGCATTTGAAGATTCGTTTTTTAACGCTTTAAGGGAAGACTTTCAACAAATCACTCTATCTGATACCATAGAAGATTTGTTAAATAACTCAATTAATCCAGCAGGACTACATCTTTCATCAATTCTTGAGAAGGAAGGCTTTTCATATGATGTAATTAATTGTTCATTAAAACATCATGAAAAATTAGTTAGCTTTTTAAAAAGTACAAAATATAGAGTAATTGGAATATCAACTACATTCACATTAGATAGAGCATATATTCTTAATTTAATAGATTTGATAAAGAGAAATGCACCTACATCTAAAATAATAGTTGGGGGCATATTTATTGTTAAATTATTTAAACTGCAAAAAAAAGAAATATTGCAAAAAGAGTTATCGTTATTAAATGCTGACTACTTTGTATTTAACGAGATAGGAGAGCAATCATTAATCGATATTCTAAATTATGAGCAATACTCTAAACCTGATATTCAGAAGGTATTAAACATTGCATATAAAACTGAAAGTGGTTTTATAATTAATTCATATAAAACAAATGATATTGATACCTCTATTAGCAACTGGATATTATCAAATAACACAAACTATGCTTTTTTACGCACATCGATATCTTGTTTGTTTAAGTGCAAGTTTTGTGATTTCCCTCTTATAGCAGATAAGTATAAATCAAAATCAATTGAGGTTATACAACAAGAGTTTAAAAATATTGAAAAGGCTGGTATTAAATACATTCATTTTTTAGACGACACCTTTAATATACCAAAGCAACATTTTTATACCATATTAAATGAGCTTGCTATCAAAGGTTATAATTTTGAATGGGTTGCCTATATTAGATGTCAGCATCTTGATAATGAGACAGTTAGCTTAATGAAAGAAACTGGATGTATTGGCGTTTTTTTAGGGCTTGAGTCAGGTAATAATGATGTGTTAAAAAACATGAATAAAGGTGCAACTGTAGAAAAATATCTTGATGGGATTTCATTTTTACATAAGTATGAAATTCCGACTTACGGTGCTTTTATTATCGGATTTCCTGGAGAAACTAATAAAAGTATTGAGGATACAATTAGGTTCATAAAACAAGCTAGGTTACAATATTATCGATTATTTTTGTGGTTTTATGATCTTCGATGTCCAATAGCACATGAAGCTGTAAAATATTCACTTGAAGGTTCAGGATATAAGTGGAAACATTCAACAATGACATCAGATGAGGCTGTAGAAAAATGTAAATTTATATGGAAAGAAGTAAATAATTCTATCCATTGTACAATTCCCTTTGATTACACCTTTTATTTAAATAGAAATGTCAACACTAAAGATATCTTCAATGAGTGCTTAAGGCGTTTTAATGAACGGAATGCAAGCCAATTCTAAAGGGTACGACATCTCGGGGCATCCATATAAAATATCTTTCGATGTTACGTCTAATTTCGACAAACGAAAGATATTAAAAAAATGTAACTGTTCAGGTAGTATGGGAAAGTACATAACTATAATGTAACCTAAAGGTTAAGTGTTTACTTACTCTTAACAATGGTCCAAAAATTGACTAAAAATAGTTAAAAAACCGATGGATTTAACCTTCATGAAA
Source organism: bacterium (assembly GCA_040757115.1). NCBI lineage: Bacteria > bacterium. The sequence goes on from JBFLYA010000032.1 coordinate 14,156, forward strand.
CACAAGATGTAGTGGAATTAGCATAATTAATCCATCTATACAGTGGCTGAACGGTTACAAAAAATGATGGAAGTTAAAAGAGAATTAAAAAATAATTTTGATGTTAAGGGCGGCTTTGATGAATTATCTGAATTCTACGATTCAGATGAATTGCGCTTCTTTTTAGACAGCTCCAAACTAATGGTTAAGGAACTTGACCTGACGGGTGTTAAAAATATTTTAGATGTAGCAACAGGTACAGGTCATACTGCCATTGAAATGGCAAAAATTATACCCTACGGTAGTATAACTGGAATTGATATTTCTCGTTCTATGCTTGAAAAAGCAGAATTTAAAAGGGGCAATTTATCTAATGTTGAGTTTAAGCAGCATGATATGACGTTTTTAGAATTGCTATATGGTAAATATGATCTTATTACTTGTTCGTTTGGGACATACTTTGCTAAGGACATGGTTCAATTCTTCAAAAGTGTATTCGATAAATTAACTGAAGATGGGAAAATTGTATTACTTAACTTTGCAGAGGAATCATTTATGCCATACGGTATGTTGTTTGTTAAAGATTTAGGGAAAATGGGTTTTTTCAAAGAATTTCCACCGTCATTTTCTATTCAAAATCGTAGATGTTTAGATAGTTTGAATATGGCGAAATTCGAAAATGTCAAAATAATAGAAAAACAATTGCAATATACAATAAAAAATCCGGCAGAATGGTGGAAAATTATATGGGGTACAGCATGCAGGAGTTTTTTAGCAGATTTATCACTTCAAGATATAGAAGTCTTTAAAGATTATCATCTAAAAAAAATAAAAACAATGATTGATGAAGGTATAAATACATATAAGGTCAATATATTAATTATAATTGGAACCAAATAGGAAGTATAGGAAGATAAAATGAAACTAAATACCAGTGTAAAATATATGGATTATTATATCCCAGAAAAAACTGTTTCTGTTGATGAAATATTATCGATGAATAAAAACATTTCAATTGATTCTGTTAATAACTATGACGAGTTTGTTCAACAATTTAGAAAACAAAGTGGACTGGACAGGATTGCTGTTTTAGATTCAAAAGATAATTTGGCTAACATAGCATCTGATATGGTAGATAAGCTTTTTCAAAATACAGACATAAAACCATCAGAGATAAAGTATTTAGTCTGCGGAAATCGTGTTTTAATGGATGATAATATCTCTACGATACATTATATACAAAAGAAATTTAATCTTGAAAATGCGGTTATTTTGCCTATATTTCAAGACTGTGCCTCAACACTAATTGCGATGGGAATATCTGAGAAATTATTAAATAAAAGTGCTAAAGAATATATGCTCGTTTTAACAGCAAGAAAATGTCCAGATATCAAAGGTAGGTATGTTGGTTTTACGGTAATGGGTGACGGGCTATCACTAGTATTGATTGAAAACAAACCAGGTAGGATTAACATAACAAACTGGTGTTCATATAATAATGGGGTAAGTAGTTATAGCAAAATGGAAGGTTCGGCTAAGAGTTTAAGTGTAATTAATTTACAGATGAATATTATCACCAGTGGTGTTTCATTTTTACAAAGGTCTATGAAAAAAATTGATATTATGATGGAAAATATAGATAAAATTATTCATCCAAATACTAATTATGATGTATTTCATGAACTTTATAGTAATTTACTAAATATTGAACCAACAAAGTTTTACCTTGACAATATACGAAATGGCGGCCATATTAATGATGTGGATCTTGTTAGAAATACTAAGGATTATATATATAAAAACAAATCCCAAAAAAAAAGAATGAATGTGTTAATTTATGGTATAGATCTTGTTCAATCACTTGATATAAATTACCATATCATAACTCTGGAAATCAGTTTATAAGGTAACTGCAAAAATCTAATAAGGAGGATATGATATGAACATGTTTAAAAAATTAGTTGATTTTTATCTTCAACAAGATGAAGTAGAAGTATTATTAAGGCACTGTGACGTTGAAGAAATAATATTTTTTGTTTTAGGTCCTAATGGAACACATATAAATATGGCAGCTAATGAATGGGCAAAAAAAATAAATGTTTTTAATAAATCAGTTTTTCATTTTGTAGAAACACTAGAAATAGCTGTATTAAAGGCAAAAGAAGTAGTTGATGTCCATAGACTTCCTATTTTTGTAACGTGTGCCGTTTATGATAAATTAAACAAACTATTTTTTGGAAATCCTGATTGTTACTTTTTTCTACATCACCATTACATGCGATTAGATAATATACAGCTATCTGCTAGAAAAAAGGTTGATATTATACCACCAGAATGGATAATCGCATCTCACCCGTCACCAAAATTTCTAGTTACCCACCTACCAAATAGAATCATAGAAACCTCATCAAATTCAAAGGCAGCAATACTATGTGCCGAAGGGAAAGTCGATTGCTGTATTACAAACGAGACATCAAAAAATCTCTATAACTTGGAGACGATTTTTCATTTTGGGAAGCCAATATTACCATTTTATTTTTCAACCACATTATCTGGCATAAAGATTCTTAAAAAAATAAAGGCTCTGCAAAAAAAATCATGATTTTCTGGGGAGCAGATGCTATTATACTGAGGGAATAAATTATGAATAGGTTGGATGAAATAATTAATATCAGAAAAGAGTCTAATGAAATAGCTATTATCCATAAGAATAAATTTATTAGCTATAAAGAGTTATTTATTTATGCATCTAATTTAAGTAATATCATATGTGAGAATAAAACTGGAGTATCCCCAAATATAGTTATTTATCTTGAAAAATCAATAGAATATATTATCAGTATTTTCGGCATATTAAAGTCTGGGGCTACTTATATACCAATAGATTATCAAATTCCGCTTGAGCGTTTGAACTATATTATTAAGAACTGTAATTCATCCTTTATCATTACTAATAGCAATGGAGTTAAAAAGTTAAGAAATCAAATATATAGTAATATGAAATTTATTATTATTGATGATTTCAAGAATGATACACAACCAGAATTAAATAATAATCCAAATTTAATTTATTGGTATAACAAGGACAAAAAAGATTATTTCGATAATAAAAACTACAATGCGGAGATTGCCTATATAATTTACACTTCTGGTTCAACGGGACATCCGAAAGGAGTAATGATAAAAAATGAAAGTGTAGTAGCTTTTATTTTATCTATAATAGAATTAGTTTCTTATAATAGTGAGACACGATATTTAAATGTTTCTCCATTACATTTTGATGCTTCAGTTGTTGATATTTTTTGCACATTATATGCTGGTGGAACTCTTATTTTAATGGATAATTTTGTTTTACCAAATAGTCTCTTAGCAACTATGCAAGATCAAAGGATTACTGATACTCTTTTAGTGTCCTCAATTCTTAAATTACTCACTAGCAGATACAGTAAGTTGGAATCATTTGACTTAACCCATTTAAAAACTATTTGGTATGGAGCTGAGTCATGTCCAGTGAAAGTAATAAAGGAAATCAAGAAAAAACTACCAAATATTAGATTTATACATGGATATGGGCCTACAGAGGCCACTCATACCACAACTTTATATATTTTTGATGAAATTGATAATAATTAATGAAGACTTTATGCCTATAGGAAAACCATTACCAAATGTAGAAGTATTTGCTCTTAATGATGTTGGAAATGAAATCATGCCTGGAGAAGTTGGAGAGTTGTATATTGGAGGTGTTCAACTATTTGCAGGTTATTGTAATGATATTCAAAAAACAGAATCAGTAATAGTAAATAAGATTTTAGAGAAGAAGGGCAGATTTTACAAGACAGGTGATTATGTAACTATTGATAGTGAGGGCAATTATATTTTTAAAGGTAGAAAAGATGATATGATTAAAATTGCTGGACAACTAATATATTTAAAAGAAATTGAGAAAGTTTTGTTGTCATATAACAAAATAATAGATTCATTTGTATATCATATTGATGATGAATTATTTAATTCCAAAATTATTGCTTTTATTGTAAGTCAATCAACTGATGCCATTCTTGAATCAGAATTAATCAATTATCTAACAAATAAACTACCTAAATACATGATTCCAGCAAAATTTCATTTTTTAAATGCTGAAGAAATCCCTAAATCATCTACTGGTAAAATTGATAGACAATCCCTTATCGATTTAGCAAAACAAATAATTAATTAGGAGGCAATAATGGACTTAGAACAATTTTTTGAAGTGAATAAAAGAGTTAATTTAACCTGGTTTTATCCAAAGATATGTAAGTTTCAAGATCAAAAAGAAGAAGATTCCGTTTTTTTTCAATTTTTAGAAACTGATAAACCCAAAGCTCCTTTTCTTTTATATATACATATACCATTTTGCGAATCTTTTTGTGCTTACTGCGCTTGCTTTAAAGAAAATGTTTATAAATATAGTAGAGAAGAAAGAGTCCAATTTGTTAATGCAATGATTAAAGAATTACAAAAATATGCAAGCACTCCTTGATTGTCATTCTACCGCTAAAGAGAAGAAAGAGGGGGGATAAAGGATTTATTCAGGCAACGGTTTGAAGAAGGATTAAAGAATATCCAGGCAGGTCTTTGTAAAAGGAATGGCACCAAGAAATATGAAAAGGTTATTGAAAGAATAGGACGGTTGAAAGAGAAGTTCAAGCAGGTAGCCCATTATTATGAGATTAGTATTGAGACAGATAGTAAGATGAAGAAGATTGTTGCCATTAGCTGGTATGAAAAGGAAAGAGAAGGTAATGAGGGTGTGTATTGTATACGAACCAACATAAATGGTTTCAATGAGCAAGAGATGTGGAATATTTGGACAATGCTTACCGATGTAGAGGATGCTTTTAGATGTATGAAATCTGAATTGGGGTTAAGACCTGTCAATCACCAGAGAGAAGATAGAGTAGATGGGCATCTTTTTATTACGGTTCTTGCTTATCATATTGGACACACTATTCGTTTTAAATTACGTCAACAGGGCACACATTATAATGGGGCAACTATTCGTCAGTTATTGTCTACCCATGTAAGGATACCTACAACGATGAAGAGAAAAGATGGTAAGTTAATTCAGATAAGGAAGTCTTCAGTATCTGAATTATCTCACAAAGAAATCTACGAGGCTTTAAATTTATCTTATCAACTGGGTAAAACTATTAAATTGATTTTGTGAGCATACAAACTATAGTGTCAAAACTCAATTTCTCTATTCTGTAACCTATTGATAATACAAGACTTATTTTTTGAAAGTATGAAGTTGGGTTAAAGATAATAAAGGTGCTAAAAAATGGATTCAAAGGACCCCACTGATGGCTGTGGGGAAGACTGACCATAGATGGACTCTTTTAGAGTTAGTGACTTATAAAATACCACCTGTTTCTCGTTGTTAATTGTATTAGGACACGGAGGGAAATTGGAACTTGGAATTTATTTGAGATTTGGTGCTTGAAATTTGGAATTTTTGCATTGAAGTACATCTGTTTCTTCAAATGGCTAAAGTGTTACAATTTTCCCCATTTTCCCACAGAAAGTGGGAGAGGTAAACCAAATTTTCATAACTATGTGAAAAATAGAGACTTAAAAGAAATTTGAATAAAAATTTTTGACAATACCAAAAATATAAAAGGGTAATTTGTATGATTCAAGAATTATTTAACAATTCATTTATCGTTTCAACCAGAAAACTAACAATTCAAAGATTTAAAAACTGGATGTGTAAAAAAAATGGCTATTACATTACTGTTTTTAATGAGGCATTAGTATCTCAAATTAAAAAAAATGATTTATATATTAATTTTGATACAATGCAAATCATGAGCAAAGAAAAAAATCAATATGGACTAAGGATCGATGGGAATGTTTTATTATTGAGTAATAATGAAATGAATACTAGAGATCTTTATTATATTTATGATAAAAATGCTAATTTATTTATAATATTTAATAATTTACTTTTGGCAAAAGAAATTTTATTGAAATCCGGACTGTCTTTAGAATATGATTATAATAAAATTTATGAGAATGGAAGTTATTTTAAGCATATACAATTGCTTGAACATTCCGAAGTGATAACAATTAACAATCAAAACGGAACAATAACATTAACCAAAACAAAATTAGAAGATGTGTTAATTCAAATTAAAGTTAATAATCTATATACCATAGAAGCTGTTAATCAAAAATTATTAAATATATTAATTGAAACTACAGAAATACTAACCCGAAATTATGATAATGTTTCAATTCTTTTATCCGGAGGTTTGGATTCTGCAACTATTGCCTATATTTTAAAAAAATTGAATAAGAATGTAACAGCATATACAGTAGGTACAGAGTGGGATAATGAATATGAAGATGCAGCAAAGATTGCTAAGTATATTAATATAAACCTTAACAAAATATTTCTATCCAAAGAAGAGATGTTAAGAGAAATCCCTTATATTATTGCTTTTTTAGGGTTTAACAATGATGAGAACATAGAAATTTCATTAGTTCCGCAGTGTCTATTTAGAAAAATCAGCGAGCTCTATCCAGATCGAAAAATACTTTTTGCCACCGGTTTTGGTGCTGATCTCATTAATGCCGGTATTTATCATGAATTTAATGATTATGATGCATTAAAGGAGCAATTAATTCAAGTATTATATAAGACTAGAATGAGTAATGAGTTATATAGTAATTTGTTTTTCAACAATAACAGTTATTTTCCTAATATAAATGTTGTGCATCCGTTTTGGAATATTGAGGTTATAAAGGAATCTTTAAGGATTCCAACTGAATTTAAAATACAAAACAATATTGGCAAATACTTCTTTAGAAAAATGATGGAAGAGCATTTGGGGAAAGAAAATGCTTGGAGGTCTAAACAGGCTATACATCAGGGGACAGGTATAAGTGCAAATTTGAAAACAATAATATTAGATAAGAATGAAATTTTACAGAATGATGATTATAAATTATATTATAAGGACTTACATAAAAAACTATTTTTTGAAAATGATTTTTCACTGTTAAAATAGTTATAAAAAGTGGATTATAAAAATGAAAAACTGTATTTATTTTAATATTGCTGATTATGATATATGCAAATCCAGTTATACGATTGAACCTGTTTTTCAGAATTATCTTAAGACTAAAATAGATTATATATTATCAAATAATCCTGTTAATAGCATAAAATCGGATGATATTCCTTCGGATTTCTTTAAAATTATCACACATAGGGAATTTAATTGCCAGTTAGCAAATAAAATAGTACAATGGAAAGAGACGGTAGTTCGTGAGGCTGGGATGTACGTGTCAAAAAATGAACCTATAAAAATTTATTTTGCATTAGGCGGCGGATATAAAGCTTCACTCGATGTACTTAATTTTAATACATTGAATTATTCTATTGGTCTGGGGGAATTGCTCGTTATTTATCAAATTAAAAAACTGGATGAAAAGATAAAACAAATATATAAACCAGGTATTACATTCAATATCGTAATAGATAATGGCGTTGCTAATTATGTGAATAACATACCCCGAGAGAAAACATTACACTACTGTAATTTGTTAAAAAAATTAATTGTAAAATTAAGAATGGATCATTGTATTAATCTTATAATTCAAACTGAAAATCTGAATTGGGATGAAAATATCAAAAAAATAAGTTATACTCCATTAAAATTAAAAGAAATCTCTGAAAGGCAACATGCTAATGTTATGCGATTTTTGGGTAGGAAATGTACATATGAGGAAGCATTAATGCTACAGAATAAGTATAATGCCTGCATGTTAATTTCCGGGCAAATAATAAAACAGGCTAGAGAAAACGATTTATGGTTTCTGCAATACAGCAACAACGGCGAGTTAACTTTCAGATCATTTCCTGGTGGAGTGTGTAGAATACAAGTGGGTGATATTGCATTGGTGAATAATCATAAAGTAATCCCATTTTCACTTTCAACTGAAAATATAAAGAATTATAATCCTTTTTGCTATAAAATTAATTTTGAAAACTTTTTCAAATTAATGCATATCATGAATATCTGAAAGCTATAGTCATATGGTAGAACTATTATTAAGCGAATTAATTAAAAAAGGATATGATTTTTATACAGGAGTACCTTGTTCATTACTCATCTCCTTTTTTAATTATATCTACGCGAATCCCAGTAAACTTACATATGTTAGTGGATTAAGAGAGGATACAGCAGTGGGTATATCAGCAGGTGCTTATTTAGCAGGGAAAAAACCTGCAATTTTAATGCAAAATTCGGGATTTGGTTCATCCATTAATGCAATCACCTCATTATTATTACCTTATGATATACCAGTCTTTTTTATCATCGGATACAGAGGATATCAAGGTAAGGATACGGAAGAGAATAAAGGTATGGGAGCATTAACCGAGAAATTATTAGCTGATTTGGATATTCCCTATTTATTTTTACAAAAGAGTTCAGTTAATGAAATAATGGATTTTCTTATTGTTAATTCAAGTAAGAGCAGGGCATTATTAATTACAGAGTAACAACTCAGCTTTGGTTAAAGTGATGGTAAATTTCTTCTTAATTTTTTTCTCAAAAATGCCGATAAATATAATAGAATGGGAAATAAATACCCGAAGAAAACAAAAACAAAAGAATCACTGTACTTGGATTGCAAAATAGTTAAAGAGATGGAATTAAAGATAGAAAGACAAGAGCATTGATAGAGAAATTAGAGAAGGATATAAAAGCCTTACAAAACAGACTTTCCTTAGACAGCCGTAATAGTCACAAACCCCCATCTTTTGATGGATTTAAGAAGAAGGTCATTAAAGGTTTGCGTAAACTCATGGGAAGAAATTCGGGTGAACAACCTGACTATAGGGGAGAAACATTAAAGATGGTAGATAACCACCGAAGGATAATTAGACATGGTGTAGAGAGATGCAAGGGGTGTCAAAGAGATATACAAGATGCAAAGCCAATAGATATAAAGAAAAGACAGGTTTTTAGATATACCTCTAGAGGGTATAGAAGTAATTGAGCATCAAGCGGAGGTAAAGAGAGGTAATAATTGTGGAGTAGTAAATGAAGCAAATTTTTCAGAAGATGAAAATACCCTATCCAGTACGGGAAGAGGCTAAAATCATTAGCGGTTTATTTTATTAATTGTAATTTTGGTCAATAATTTTCCCTTAATTTTGAGGAATAAATTGGCCTAAAAAAGACAGTTAAGAGAGGGGGTAAGTAGGATTAAATAATCCTGAGAGGGTGATATTTAAAGGAATATTTTGGTCTATTTTGGGATTTTGGCAAGCAAAGGGGAGGGAGGAGTTGCCAGAGCTGGTCTTCTGGCAAATCCTGGGGTTGGATATAGAGATGAGTTATTTTCAGGGAAGAGGCAGGTCATCCTGATTTAAGTCAAAGAGACGGAAGGAGGAAGCGAGGAAATACTCTGGTTGATCAAAGAAGGTGGGGATATCCTGTGTCATAAGCCAATCTTTAATAACACAAAGGATATCAGGTATTTTTCGGTGAGGGATGAATAAGATTTTGTCAGGATGATTGATGTTGCTGAAGAAGTGATGGGCAGAGGTAGAGGAATTGAACTGGAGTTGGTCAAAGAAGAAGATAGAGGGTTCAAATTGATGTTGTTTAAAGGGATCAATCCAGTTAAGGAAGAGGGAATTAGAAGGTAAGTCTTTAAGGTAGAAGTTTTTGCTGTCTAAGAGAGCAAAGGAGTGGGAAAGGATGACCGCCTGGAAGGAAGTTGATGAGAGATTAACGCCGACATACAACATAATTACACCTCCATTAGATTTCCTGATTGGCAGCAAAGACATGCTCTTGGGTTAAGGTTTGAGTCTTGTCGTGGAAGCCAGCGGTCATAATTTTAAGGGCTAAGGAGTCGATGAGACGAGGGATACCAGCGGTATGTTTGAAGATAGCCTCTATAGATGCTGGAGAGAATGGGGATTTTTGGCAGCCTTTGATCGAGAGGTGGTGGGAGATATAAGGTTCGATCTCATCCTTTGTCAGAGGGATAAGGTGATATTTGAGATGAATACGCTGATTAAAGGAGCTAAGGATAGAGCGAGCAAGCCTATCGCGGAGATGGGAGTGAGCAACTAAGATAAAGAGAGCAGGGTCAGTAGAGTCCATATTGAAGTTGGAAACAATTTGGAGTTCATAGAAGTTTTCATCCTAAAATCGGCAAGTTCACAGCTGCAAATAGTTCGACCTGTGAAATAGGTTTCGACCTGTGTGGTTAGGTTTATACTACTGTATTTTCTCCTTCGCCCCTGCGGGGCTTAATTGATTTTTAATCTAATCTTCCGTAGGTTAAAACCTATGGCTAATATACTGCAACCCTTCGGGTTTTAATAATGATTTTATTAATTATCCTATTTAGACACCGAAGGTGTCGAGGAATTTAGCCGCAGATTTTAATCTACGGAATAATAGTGCTCCATAAGGCAAGCCTTGACAGGGCGTAGGAAAGATTTCAACACATTCGTATTTTATCGGAAGTTTTTCTATTTTTCTTTAAAACCTATTTCACAGGTCGAAAAAGTGTGCTAATGAGAGAAACATAATTGTCTCAAAAGCAATTTGTTTCTTTTGGTGAAACTTTTCCTGAAATGTAACAAAAAACCAGGTAAAATTGTCACTTAAACACTCTTTAAGATAATAAGTTGATTCTTTACTCCTGTGCATATTTCTTTGCCTCCTCCCTGTTTTTTTGGATAGTTTTGTTATCCTTTATCCATTATAACATAGGAGGCAAAGAGTTACAACTACTTTAGTTATAAATGGTTATACCCTTGTTTCTCAATAGTTAAGCATTTTCATTTGAGTTAATCTTTAACTCTATATGTTTCAATCTGTTTTGTAAATTTAGGAATTATCAGTCTACAATATAAATCAGACTTATGAAGAAGAAAAGGCAGAATGGGCAGAAAAGATGATAAGATGTTTGCTTGATATAAAAGAAAAGACTGATAATGCAAAAGAGAATGATAAACAAGCATTAGAACCTAAAGTGATAGAGTTTTTTGATCAAAGATATGAAACAATATTAGAAGAAGGAGAGAAGATGTACTCAGCTAATCACAATAAAGAATCAGGAAGAAGGGGAAGAAAAATCAGAGCAAGAACAAGAATCTACTGGATAGATTAAAGAAATACAAGAGACAAGTATTGCATTTATGTATAATCTTTCTATCCCTTTTGACAATAATCTTGTGGAAAGAGACATAAGGATCATGGAGATAAAACAAAAGATATCAGGATGTTTCAGGAGTGAAGAAGGTGCAAGATTCTTTTGCAGAATAAGGAGTTATATTTCTACCAAACAAGGACAAAACATTATTGATGCACTATCTTTTGTTTTTATTGGTAAGCCCTTTGTACCTATTAGAGTTGAAGATGGGTAGGCTGAGGAGTTATTTTACAGAATAATATGTTAGGAGATAATTAAGTGAATACAATTGAGTGTATTGAAGTAATAATTAGAAACTTAGACGAGATGCCAATTTTATTTTCTAATGGTTTTATAAGCAGGTATGGATATAAACTTTTGGACCGTAAGTGCCACTTTTATCCTGAAATCGGCAAGTAGTTGAGTAAAAAGGGGGGAGTGGGGTAAAAAAGAAGGCTATTTTGACAAATTGGGGAGAGAATTAAGGAAAAGATGAAGGGAATTAGATAACAGATAGGATTAAG
>JBFLYA010000033.1:0-19623 GCA_040757115.1 bacterium
GACATTATTGAGCAAAATATTCAACTCCCTTTAACAAAATTGATAAAGCAATAGGTTTTGGAATTTGGTGCTTGGAATTTATTTGGAATTTGGAATTTGTGATTTGGAATTTATATTGCAAGGTTATAGTTAAACCATGATGAATAAATTCACGAAACTCCAGATTCTGAGAAAGTGTAAGGAATAAAAATGTCGTGTGTTGAATTTCATATCTCTAAAAAATCAAGACTTCGCTATCAGTTTGACGAAAATATCTATTGTTTGTCTGGAAATGCCGTTCTAACAGATTTTTATGCGGTTCGGCTATTTGCTCAAAAAATAAACCAACGCCGTGATTGGACAACTGGTTTTATGGAGCCTGTCCGTGCCAGCCACATCAATGCTATGGGATTAATTGATGAAATCATTCATTATGTTTGCGGTCGGTATCGCCAGGATAAAAATCCCGGCGCCTTGAAGAATGCCGTCAAGTGGCTAAATGACAAATTTGGTGCGGAAATAATTAATTGCACCCTGCTTAAATTTATCGATGAATTCCCACCACTTCTCGTCTATCAAGAAAGGCAATCTAAAGAGGCGTATCTTAAAGCAGAAACCAACGGTATACCCCATTCTGAAATCCTGACAGAAGAGATGATTTGTCTATATTTAGCCAATAATAATCCTGCTTTCTTATCGTTTGCTGAATTGTTTGAGGATTTTGAATTAAAGAAAACAACACCCTATCCACAAATTGTAAGTTCACTTATTGATTATTTTAACACTCAGCCGCGATTTGGTGCAAAAGAAGAGTGTCTGATTGATTTTTTAAGGGCACCAGTAAAGGCATCACCGCATTCGTTAACAGGTCAACTGGCTTATATTAGAGAAAATTGGGCTCATTTGCTCTCAAAAGACCTTCTTTACCGCATTTTACTGGCACTTGATTTAATCAAAGAAGAAGACAAATTTCGGGCAATTGGCGCCGGACCAACATTAGTCCCGGATTTCAAACTCATTGATACTGGTTTGGGCCCTGAATATGAGCGTTTTAGCCCGGATGCAGATTGGATGCCAAATGTAGTTTTAATAGCCAAAAATGTCTATGTCTGGCTGGAGCAATTATCTAAAAAATATCACCGAGCCATAACTAAGCTGGATGAGATACCTGATGAGGAATTAGATATTTTAGCCAGATGGGGATTTACGGCTTTGTGGCTGATTGGTTTATGGGAAAGAAGTCCAGCCTCCCAAAAAATAAAGCAGATTTGTGGAAATCCAGAGGCAATCTCATCAGCCTACTCACTTTATGACTACACCATTGCTGAGGATTTAGGAGGGGAGTCTGCACTTATGAATTTGCGACATCGGGCATTTAGTCACGGTATTCGATTATCCAGCGATATGGTGCCAAATCATATGGGCATATACTCAAAATGGATGATTGAACATTCTGACTGGTTTATTCACTTAAGACACAGCCCTTTTCCCTCATATCGGTTTACCGGGGTTAATCTATCCTGGGATGAGCGAGTTGGGATTTATATCGAGGATGGTTATTGGAATAGGCAGGATGCGGCAGTTGTCTTTAAACGAGTTGACCATTGGACTGGCGACGAAAGATACATTTATCACGGCAATGATGGCACGCATATGCCCTGGAATGATACGGCTCAGTTGAATTTTCTGATGCCAGAGGTGCGTGAAGCAGTTATCCAGACAATCCTTCATGTCGCCAGGCAATTTCCCATCATCCGTTTTGATGCGGCAATGACGCTGGTTAAAAAACACTATCAACGACTCTGGTTTCCCCAACCTGGTAGTGGTGGTGATATTCCATCAAGGGCTGAATATGGCATAACTAAAAAAGAATTTGACCAACTCTTTCCTGCAGAATTCTGGAGAGAGGTGGTTGACCGAGTTGCGGCTGAGGTGCCTGAGACACTACTTCTGGCAGAGGCTTTCTGGCTGATGGAAGGTTATTTTGTTCGCACACTTGGTATGCACCGCGTCTATAATAGTGCCTTTATGAACATGCTTAAAATGGAAGAAAATGCAAAATATCGCTCGGTAATAAAAAATGTATTAGAATTTAACCCCCAAATATTGAAGCGGTTTGTTAATTTTATGAATAACCCGGATGAAGAAACCGCTGTAGCTCAATTTGGCAAAGATGATAAATATTTTGGTGTGCTTTTGATGATGGTCACAATGCCTGGCTTACCTATGTTTGGTCATGGACAAATCGAAGGGTTTGGAGAAAAATATGGGATGGAGTATCGAAGGGCATACTGGGATGAACAGGTGGACTGGAATCTCGTCTGGCGACACGAAAGCGAAATATTCCCTTTAATGAAAAAACGATACCTGTTCAGTGGTGTTGAAAATTTTCTGCTTTATGATTTTTATAATCAACACGGCTATGTAAATGAAAATGTCTTTGCCTATTCTAATATGTGTGGAGATGAGAGAGCGATTATCCTTTATCACAATAAATTTGAGCAGGCCGCTGGCTGGATTAAAACATCTGCCGCTTTTTCGCTTGATGGCAAACACCTCATCCAGAAAACATTAGCCGATGGACTAAAATTAAAAACCGATGACCCATATTATTATATCTTTAAAGATTACAAAACTGGACTTGAATACATCCGTCAGGGGCGAGAAATTGCCCAAAATGGACTGTATGTCCAGTTAGATGCATTCAAATACCATATCTTTATGGATTTCCGTGAAATATATGACACCCCTGAAGGACACTATCGGAATCTAACAAATTTCCTCAACGGTCGCGGTGTGCCAAATATTGAAGAGGCAGTCACCGAGCTCTATCTTAAACCAATCCACACACCTTTTACGGCAATTATAAATCCAGACACCCTTCATAAATTGGCTGGTGGTGAGATAAACGAATTTGAGGATAAAATCAGGGCATTGCTGTGGGCAGTTAAACACTTTAGCGAAGGACTGGGTGATGTCGAAACGGTTATTAGTCATTTAAAAAGAGTTTTTTTGGCGGCACTCCAACTGGAAAAATTGGATGTCCCTGAGGCTATTGACTTTTTCCACACCTATCCTAACAATAAAAGAATTTTGTTAATCTGGCTGGTGGTTTATTCCTTAGGACGGATAAAAACACAGACAACTGATTATGAGGAACAAAGCCTGACCTGGGTTGATGAATGGTTGCTGGGCAAGATTATTCGACAAACTATTCAGGCAATGGGAACAGAGGACTGGGTGGCTTATCGTCAGGAATTTTTGATAAAGATTTTGATTAAGCATCACCAGTGGGTTAAAAATCCTTTAATTAATATCTTAAAAGACACGGAGGTTCAAAATTACATTCATTTAAATAGATATGAAGGGGTATTGTATTTTCACAAGGAGAGTTTTGAGGAGTTGATGAATTGGCTCTTTATAGTTTCAATCGTAGATGAACCCACTGGTATCATTGAGCGATATGAAGTTGTCCGTAAATTCATCCAATCCGCCGAAAAGGCAAAATATCAATTTAATAAAATGAGGTAACCGTTCACCGCAAGATGCCACAGAGACGCAGAGAAAAAAATAAAAAACTATTTACCATACACTTCATTCCATCCCTGATTTTCATCAGAGCAATCTTTTGAGGACCGACATCTCATGATTGATTAACAATTTGGTTTTGATGTCCTATGTATTGCATCAATAATCTTTTCTGTTATCTGATTTATTTCCCTGTCTTCTCCGTTCCTCTGCGTCTCTGCGGTAAATTACCACCTGAACGGTTACCTGAATAGTTACTCAAATTTTACTTGCGAAAAATTAATTCTATGATAAAATATATATTATTATGTTAGTATGTCCTAAATGTGGTTATGAAAATTCAGATGATGCTTTATGTTGCAATTTATGCAACAAAATCTTTCGTAAGGAAAAGAAAGAGAGCCTTCAAGAAAAGAAAATAAATTCTATAAATGACCTACCCGAAAATATTAAAAATTTACTTGTTCAGCAAAAAATGGAAATTATGGATAAGGGGAAAGAGGAATTTTTATGGACAACGGCGAATGTAAAAAAGGGATGTTTTTTATTTGCTATCATTGTGATAGGTTTTTTTGCCATAATTTTATTACGCTTTATTTTCCCGCTATTTATGAAACCATAGCGAAAACACCATTCGGGTCAGATTTTTTTCAAAAGAGCCGAATTTTTTGTTGACAAAGGATAAAATTTGTGGTAAAATCTTCCCACCAGAAGAACCAAAAATGGATATAACAGTCAAGACACTCCAAAAGCAAATTCCTATCAGTAAAGGAAAAATATAAGATGAAACGACTAAAACCTTATGTCATTTTTGAAGATAACCGTGGGGTATTTTTAGGAATAACCCATGACCATATTTGGAAAGAGATTAATATCATTGAGACATGTGCTAATGTTATGAGAGGAAATCATTATCACAAATTTACCACAGAACTATTTTATATTATCGAAGGGGATATTGATGTAGAGATATATAGTCTTAAAGACGACTTACAAAAAATGGAATTTAAGGCTAAAAAAGGGGATATATTTATTGTTGAACCTTTTGAAGTGCATAGATTTAAGGCTAATATAGATTCAAAATGGATAAATATGCTTTCCGAGATATTAGATAAAGAGGCGCCTGATATTTATCGCTATCAACCAGAAGGAGAAATATAGATTTGGAATTATCTGTTGTTATCCCAACATATAATGAGAAGGGAAATATCGAAATTTTAGTTCCTGCTATTCAAGAGGTATTTAAAGATAATAAAATAGATGGGGAGATAGTTATCATTGATGATAATTCAACAGATGGAACGATAGAGACAGTAAAACAATTTGCCCTTCAAAATAAAAATGTGAGATTAAAGGTAAGGGAGGGAGAAAAAAGTTTAGCTAAAGCATGGATAGAAGGATTTGAGCTGGCAAAAAAAGAAATAATAGTTTGTATTGATGCAGATTTATGTCATAACCCTAAATATTTTCCTTTAATGTTAAGCAAGATGGAGGATTATGACATTGTTATCGGTTCTAGATACTTAATCCATAAAAAAGGACAGATAATGGCAGGTAAATCTTTATTAGCCTGTTATGTTAGCGAAATAGGACAGACAATTACCCGGATGTGTACAGGATTATCTCAAACTGATACCTCACATAGCTTTAGGATGTTTAAGAAAAAGGTTTTTGATGATATAAAACCTTACCTGAAATATCAAGGGAATGTCTTCCTGATTGAATTTTTATACATGGCAGTTAAAAAAGGTTATAAGGTTACAGAGATAGAAATAGATTATGGAAAAAGAGAGTATGGGAAGACAAAACTTATTGTTCTAAAAGAAGGACTTAGATATCTTTATTATGTTTGGCAGTTAAGATGGCGGAAAATCAAATGAAAAAAGGATTAATTACAGGCGCTAATGGTAAATTAGGCAATTATTTTCTTAAAAGATTTTTTTCTTCAGGATATGAAATAAGCGGTATAGATAAAATATGGGAGAATATTCCACCAGAACTTAAGGTAAAAACGGTAGATATATTAGATAACTCACTCCTATGGAAGATAGTTCTGGAAATAAAACCCGATTTTATTATCCACTGTGCGGCGATTAAAGATGTCTTTTATTGCGAAGAACACCCAGAGGATACATGGTTAGTTAATGTAGTAGGAACTCAAAATATCGTAGAAATATGTGAGGAATTAGGGATAAAATTAATATTTATATCCAGTGATTATGTCTTTGATGGAGAGAAAGGTTGGTATGCAGAAGAAGATATCCCTAACCCCCAAACTTGTTATGGCCAGAGTAAATTAAAGGGTGAAGAAATAATTAAAGAGAAACTCTCTGATTATGTTATTTGCCGCACGGGAGGTATCTTTGGATATAACGATGATTTCATTGATTGGGTAAAGGAAAAGTTAGTGCAAAGAAAAGAGGTTAATGCATATTCTAATATATTCAATACTCCTACATATCTGCCTAGTTTAACAGAGATGATTGAGGAAATAATGCAGAGAAACATAGAAGGAACTTTTCATCTGGCAGGTAGAGAACGAATCAATCGGTTTGGATTTGCTTTGAAGATAGCTAAAGAATTTAACTTAGATTTAAACTTGGTTAAGGAAGAAAGATACGAAGATAAAATAGATAAAGGATTAAGACCGCGAGATTTATCACTTTGTTCTTTAAAAGCACAAAAGGTATTAAAGACTAAATTCCTCAGTATTGACGAAACATTAAGGCATATAAGAAGATTTAACAATGTAAAAAATAGAATGAAAGACGAATGGGATTCATAAAGAATTTTTGTAACTATTGCCTTGTCGCCATTCAAGTGATTGATTGGCCGTTGTTCCCCGCTGGCGGGGGTAGGGGGTGGATCCTTCTATTTCAGATTTCATATTCCACCCCCTTAATCCCCCGCCAGCGGGGGACATCAATTGAGTAGCGACAGAGCACTAGCATAAAGGTTGAAATAGTGTAAGAAAAGGAGATATGGGGATTATGGAGATAAATTCATTCTAAAATTTTGCAAATTACAATGAATAATCTCCATATCTCCCTTTATCTCCTTATCCCCTTTTTTACACCAAATCTGAATAGATTTCACTATTAGCGTTATTTTCAGACACCACCAAAAATTGGGGGGAAGATAAAAAACGGTTGGTTTTAAACTTCAGTCAAATCCGAGCTCTGGAGAGGTTGAGAGAGCTCTATTTAAGAAGGAGGGAATTTATTAATGGGATGAAAGAATTAGTAGTTGATAAAAGAGAAAAAATTGAGTGTAAAAAAAAACTACAAGAATATTTATTACATGCTCCAGTGTGCCATGTACTTCAAAGAATTATTGAATATCGAAAAATAAAGGAACATAAAGAAAAACTTATTGATCCTATATTAGATATTGGATGTGGAGATGGAATTTTTGCTTCTATGTTATTTGATGATTCCATATTTATGGGTATTGATTTGTCTATGAGCGAAATTGCTCTGGCACGAAGAAAAAAGATTTATAAAAATCTACTGGTGGGAAGTGTGGAGAAATTACCATTTTCTTCAGAATCCTTTAAAACAGTTTCAAGTAATTGTGTAATAGAGCATATACCAAATTTAGAAAATGCACTTAAGGAAATATATCGAGTTTTGAAAAAAGATGGCTATTTTATTTTTACGGTCCCAAGTAAATTAAGGGAAGTTTATAGCCCTTTCCCATGGATGCGACAAGTAGGAATAAATTTTTTCCCAAATCTAATGAACAAATTATTAAGGTTACTTTGGCAGGAATATCATTTTTATTCTCCTGGTGTGTGGAAGGAAAAATTGGAACAAACAGGATTTGAAGTTGTAATATGTGAGTATTTTTTCCCAAAAGAAGCTTATGCCACTTATGGTCGATTCCTTTTTTTCTCTGCCATTTCCTTGATTACCAAGAAAATTTTTAATAGATGGATACTATTTTCCAGTTGGCGAAATCTTTTTATCCCATTTATAGCTAAGTACTTAGAGAAATATTACCTGTTAGAAGGGAAAGATGGTACTGAATTGTTATTGATATCTTATAAAAAATAGAAAAGGAGACTTTCAATGTCTACTCTACGATCACTCATTATTATTCCTACTTACAATGAAGCTGAGAATATTGAACCTCTTCTTAACCAAATTTTTTCAATGAAAGAAAATTTTCATATCTTAGTCATTGATGATAATTCTTGTGATGGTACAGGAAAAATTGTAGATAAATTATCTATAGAAAATACTCGCCTTCATGTGATTCATCGACCATCAAAACAAGGATTAGGATCAGCATATGTGTGTGGATTCAAATATGCATTAGAAAGAGATTTTGATTTAATCTTTCAAATGGATGCTGATTTTTCTCACGATCCTCAATACTTACCCCAATTCTTGAAGGCTATTGAAGATAATGATGTAGTCATAGGTTCAAGATATAGTGAAGGAATTAGTGTAGTAAAGTGGTCTTTGAATCGTCTACTTCTTAGCATTGCAGGATGTTTCTATGCCCGATTTATTACAAGATTGAAAATTAGAGATATTACCGGGGGATTTAAATGTTTTAGAAGAAAGGTATTAGAAACTATTGATCTGAATAAGATACACTCAGATGGATATGCATTCCAGATTGAAATGAATTACAAATGTGTAAAAAAAGGATTTAGAGTTAAAGAAATAAGTATAATTTTTGTTGACCGGCGAGTTGGTATTTCCAAGATGTCTGGCTACATTATCAAAGAAGCAATTATTACTCCTTGGAAATTAATTTTGGGATTCTAAAAATATAGTAAGTGGTGAAAAATGTTAAGCCAAGACTACTTCAAAAATTCATTAGGAATATATAAATTCCCGTGGAGTATTTACCATTCTCCTATCAAGGATGAGATTATAAAAGAGTTAAAACTTTTGCCGCAGGATTATAAAGTGCTAAATGTAGGATGTGGTTCTAGTGCTCTGTCGCCATTCAAGTGATTGATTGGCCGTTGTCCCCCGCTGGCGGGGGTAGGGGGTGGATTCTTCTATTTCAGATTTCATATTCCACCCCCTTAATCCCCCGCCAGCGGGGGACATCAATTGAGTAGCGACAGAGCACTAGTCTGTTAGATAATTTACTCCATCAGCAAGTATATGGAGTTGATATAGACAAAAAGGCAATTGAATTTTGCTGGAAACATTATCACAAAGGTAAAGAACGATATAAACTAGTTGCTGTGGATCAGAAATATCCATTTGAAGATGAGTTTTTTGATATAGTCTTATGTACAGAAGTTATCGAACATGTAATGAATATTCCGTTTTTTTTAGGAGAAATAAAAAGGGTATTGAAATCAGAAGGAATAATTTTACTCAGTACACCTAATTATAATTCTTTGTTACTCAAAATGTTAGAATCTACTAT
Source organism: bacterium (assembly GCA_040757115.1). NCBI lineage: Bacteria > bacterium. Next base: position 8,905 of record JBFLYA010000033.1, read on the forward strand.
TCTTGAATTGATTGCCCGAAAAAGGGGATTTACAAGGAAAATCTTACATCCAAATAAATATACTGAAAAACGATTAAAAGTTTGTCTTGAGAAATACTTTAGTGCTTTAGAAATAAGAAACATTAGCCTGGGCATGGTTCTATTTGTAAAAGCTAAAAAATGAAGTGAAAATATATGCAATATAAAAGTTTATGTATAGCAATTTTGAACCAAAGGGTTGATTAAAACAATAACACAGAATTAATATTGTAAATATCGTAGAGAAGTTTAGACATGGATAATAAAAACATAAAAAAAATTAATAATATCCATTTTTTATTTTGGGTCTTATTATATGGAATCTTTATGCGGCTAATATTTGCATATATCTATGTAAACTTTCCAGAAACTCCTCATGATTTTTATGCATATATAGGTGGTGCAAAATTATTACTAAATAATCAACCCCTTTATAGAATACCTTTAGAAAATAAAATACCCTTTTCGTATGGTCCACTTACTGCAATTGTATTTGCAAGTTGGATAAAGGTATTTGGTGAAAATTATATCCTATTGAAATTCCCAAGTATAATATTTGATTGTTTGACGATGATAATTCTCTTTTCTCTTATAAAAGAATTAGTTAATGAGGCAACAGCAAAATTTGGTTCATTCCTTTATACTTTCTCATATCTTCCTTTACTTAGTTCTGGGGCATTAGGTAATAATGATAACATGTACATATGTTTCATGTTACTTTCTATATATCTTTTAATTAAAAATAGATTTACTTTAGCAATGGTCAGTTATGGAATAACATTAGGATTTGCAATTCATATGGTTCCTGTTTTCCCTGCTATAATATATTATTTATACAAAAAAGTCGGATTTATAAATCTATTAAAATACATTAGTTTTATGTGTATTACATTTTTTTTAATCCTTTTTCCCTTTTATTTCAACTCTGGGCCACAGGTATTACACCCTTATATTGGCATGGCAACAACTATTTTTAACTTATGCTTATTGTCTCCTTTAAACTTCCTACGTTTATTAGCAGGATTTTATGTTAATGTTATTCATTACATTACTACACATACTGTAATATCTAAAGACTTAAATCCTATTCCTCCTCATTCAAATCATCCTATTAATTTATTCTTTAATCAAATAGCTACTCCATTTCTTATCATTGGAGTTATTTTTATCTTCTGGTATATGATCAAATTTAGATTAGAGGATAAAAAAATAGAACTATTACGAAATTCCTTTTTATGGATATTTGGGATATTACTATTCTCAAAAATTTCTACGGATTTACACTATACATGGCTTATCTGTCCACTTTTAGTCTTAATGTTGTTTAGAGAACAAGGAATATTTAATGAATTTAGGCTAAAAAATCAAGAGATTTTTGGTGCTATTTTAACTTTTATAGGTTTATTAATACTTACTCTTATATGTTGTAGAGGAGAGAGGGTTGAAACATGGAGATGGACATTATTTTTCATCCCAATCATTATACCTATAGGAACATACCTTATGTTTTATAGAAGTAAAATAAGAAGGAGTTGGGCAATATTAATGTGTGGAAGTGCATGTTTTGAGATAACGCCAGATAATCCATTATTAATATTAAAACCCTTCTTAGTAAAATTTATCCCTGAAACTCCAATATCCTTTGGCACATACCTTTCTTATGCCACTTATTATCCTTTTTCTCTTATGATGCTTTTAATAACAGTAATAGGAATAATATTACTTGCTAAAGATATGCATTGTCTTATGAAAGATTCCGGGGACACGAAAGGAGAATTAAGGTAACACTGTAACTGTTCAGCCACTGATTAACACAGATTGACACGGATAAAATAGAATGAGTTTAAAATATGAAAAAAGAACCGAGAATGTGCATTTGAAGTCTACAATATTTTGGTTATGCCTTTTGGGAAAGAGTTTATCAAAAAACATAATAGATTGAATTATTAGCCTGGAAATATTCACCAGAATTGGAATACCCCATTAAAGTAAAATACACAGCAGTTATGGTTGGCGAATAGTAATCTGATTGAGGTGGATTAGCACGGATAAAAAAATAAAATCCGTGTTTTATCCGTGTCCATCTGTGGCTGAATAGTTACCTTTTTTGAAAGTATGAAGTTGGGTTAAAATGGCAATTCACTCATTCCAAAAATAGGTAATAAAATAGCGGCAAAAATAAAGGCAACGATTAATCCCATAAATAATATTATGCCCGGCTCTAATAAGGCAATTAAACCTCGTAATGAATTTCTAATTTTTGTCTCATAGGTACTGGCAATCTTATTCAACATATCCTCTAAATTACCCGTTTCTTCACCACAGGCAACCATTTCAACCAAAAGGTCAGGAAATACACCTGTTGCTCTAAGAGGTGTAGCTATCTTTTCGCCTTCTTTTATGCTTCCATGAACATCAGATATCCCTTTTGCTATCACTGCATTACCCACAGCAGATTTAACTATAAGCAATGACGGTAATAATGCCACGCCGCCTTTTAATAAAGTTCCCAGACTTTTACTAAATCTATTCACAGCTATCATTTCTACTATCGGACCTAACACAGGCATTTTTAATTTGAATTGGTCAAATGAATATCGTCCTTTTGTCGTTCCAAGATACCCTTTAAATCCAAAGATAGAAATTAAGACTATTCCTGAAATCACCCACCACCAATTGAGTATAAATTTAGTCACGGAGATCAGCAGTAAGGTAATTAAAGGTAGACTTTCACCCATCTCATTAAAGATAGTAATAAATCTTGGCACAACAAATGTAAAGAGAATAGTAATCGCCACGATAACAAATAAGATTAAAATACACGGATATGCCATTATCGACCTGAGATATTCTTTTAAATCTTCATCTTTTTCCATAAAATCTGTTAATCTATTTAAGATAAGTTCTATTGAGCCACTTGCCTCTCCTACCTTGACCATATTTATATAAAGTGGGGAGAAAAATTCTGAATGGTTGGCTAATGCATCGGATAAAGGATTTCCTTTTTCAATCTCTCTTTTTATCTCATAGATAACCGTTTTTAACCTTTGATTTTTGGTTAATTCCTCTAAAACACCAAGACTTTTATCCAATGGCATACCGGCATCAAGCAGACTTGATAAAGATTGAGTAAATGCAAGAATATCTTTAGATTTTATCTGCTTAAAAAAGCCTCCAATACCTTTTTTTTGAACTTCCTCTTTAATTTCTATTGGAAAGAGACTTTGTTTTCTTAATTTGTCAATTATTACTTCTGGTTTATTGCCTTCTATTATTCCCTGTAAAATTTTACCTTCTTGATTAGAGGCTTTATAAGTAAATCGTGGCATTATACCTTTCCTTATTTTCTTCGATATGCTGGATTTATAGCTCGAGGTTGAATTCTTGTTTGAAATGTGGCGCTCACCGTCCCTTTGCCAACACCACCTTTTGGATAAGTTTTAACCTCACCTTTAATCTCAATCATTCCAATTGAATTTACCTCTTCAAGAGTTACTGTCCCATAGGGAATTGTCGTTACTCCATCTGTGCCATAATAAGTAATGGTAAAAGTAGCAATATCTTCTGCGACAAGATACGGTCCTAAATGCCGTTTAGAATCTGGTTTATCTTCATTTATCTTGCGGATGATAGTATTTGTTCCTGGAAGATATTCATAACTGATAACCGCAGAACTGATGAAATTATTTGAATTTCGCACATCAGTGGCATCTTCATTATCTCCATCTCCATTATAATCACCAGGAATTGAATCCAATATTCCATTATTGCCTGGCGTAACTAATATTTTACCAATACCTGTAGAATTTCCTGCTGGAACGACCTGGACATCATCTCCCCGGTTTTTTGTGTAACATATAGTATTTACGGTATTATTTCCCATCAAAATCACGGCATCCTTTCCACAACTCATAAGCCAACCACGGGCATAATCATCGGAACTATCTCTTTCCGCCAAAGTTGCTGTTCCATCGCCATTTATATCTCCTGGGATTGAGTATAAACTCCCACTTGTGCCTACAGTGATTAAGATTGCATCTTGCCTATTTGCCATGGGAATACTTCCAGTGCCGATTGATTGAATATCACCTTTATAAGCCAATGTTGAACAGATGCTATCTGTCCCATTCACAATGGCTACCGGTCCAATAAATCTGATTTTATTGTTTCTTAAATAAAATTCTGTTTTATCAGGGTCAGCATTTAAAATAGCTTGTAATTCACGCAACTCAGATTCCATCCCGCGCCAATTACCGCTTCCACTTACAATTTCCCTTGCCGTATTTTGAACATTGATGAATGGTTGTTCGCCTATCCAACTTCTTAATCCCGCCCTCATAAAATCAATAATAATAATCAATATAATAGCTAAAGCTATCATACTAAATATTGCCTCTATAATTGTAAATCCCTGTCTGTTTTTCATGATATATTTCCTATGTAAGTAAATAGTCTTCTTTTATGAACTATATTTTCCTGCCAGCCAACTTCAACCGTGACCCTTAAATAATTACCACTTGCTGGTGAGGTTACCTCTCCAGTTGAATCATTAATTCCTTCAATCGTGATTGTCCAGCTGCCTTTGCAAGAACCTATGGTTGCTGTTCCACTGGTTGGAAATGGTAATGGTTGGGTAATTAATGAGGTATAATCTAATTGCCGCATTTTAACCTCTTCCAACTTTGTTCGACATAGATTCATTGCCTCATTAGCATTTGAAGTTGTTACCACATTCATTGTCCCTTTCATAAACATATTAACAATACTCATTACGCCAACAATTAGAATTAATGCGGCAATCATTAATTCTACGAGACTAACACCAAACTCACTCTTCCTTTTTTCCATCTTTAGGTTTTCCTTTATACATACTTCTAAATAGAAGAACTATTGTGGTTATCATCACTATAATTACCAGGATAATGGAAATGTTTCTTTTATTTTTAAATTCTTGAGCTATTTTTTCCTGTTTTTCTATTTTCTTGATTTCTTCAGCCTTTTTTTCAGTGGGGACCACTCCAGGAACAATTCCTTTTGCCTCCTGTTGTGCAGGTGTAAGAATGGCTTTTTCTTCTTTTGATTCCTCGCCTTGTTTTATCTTTTTAGGTGGTTTTTCCTCTTTGGGAACAGATGGGGGTGGAAGTTGAATAAGTTTTTGTATTTGTTGTTGTTCTTCTTTTTTTTGTTTTTCCTCTAAGAGGTCTCTTGCCATTTGTTCTTTTTGTCTTTTCATCTCCTCATATCTTGCCTTTGCCTCATCCGGGGTAATTTCCTTCTCAAGTGGGATACCTGCTATTGCTTTAGTGCTACTAAAAATGATGAAACAAATTATAAGAAATTTACAAAAATCTTTCATGGATTTACCTCCTTCCAACTAATAATATTTATCCCGGCATTTACTTGTTGTCCTTGTGTAGGTGGGAGTCTCAAATTAATTGGCCAATTTGGGTCAGCGCGATAATCAGAATGAATTCGATAATCATAATTCCAGATGAACTTAGTAGAATATACCATCACTTCATCTTTTGAGATTAATCCTCCATTAGAAACCGGATTATTAAGTCTACCCGCCATAAAATGTTGTGTATAGCAAACCGCATCTATCTGAGAAACATAATAAGGGGAAAAGGCACCATAGGTATTAATGCTACCACGATTACCAAATTCTTTACCAGAGTAATCCAGGGCATCAGAATATTTACTATTTAGACCTGTCACCGTTACATTTGACCAATCATAATTTTGTCCTTGAGAATAGCCATGAACGGTGTCAAAGATATTATCTTCATCGAGGTCTTCATAATTTTTCTCCCAGCCCCAACCCTGGTCGCCGAATTCTCCATCACCTTCCCCTTCATCGAATGTACCAGGTATCCCATCTTTTCCAACATCTTCACTGCCCATATCAAACAATCCATAGTAATCAGAATACCAGTAAGAGTGAGTATAATCGCCGAGGATAATACTTTCTCTGGCGGCCATAGCTAATATATCCTTATTTGCATTTGCCAGATACCAGGCTTCCTTTTCACAGTCAGATGGATATTTATTAGGATTAGTGGTTTGTGGGAAATAACCAGCAAGAGTCGGGTCATCTAACTCACTTGGTGGATTGTTATAGAAAATGCTATCGGCAATGTAAATGTTTCTGCCGGCATAAATTGTTCCCTGTCCGGTAACATATCCTTTAATAATTACATCTTCCTCAACATACACTGCGCCATTTAATTCTATAGGTTTAGTTGGTTTTCCTTCTAACACAATACTTCTAACCGGCACGCCTTTATAGGTTTCTCCATCACCGTAAATTCCATTAATTGTAACTTCATCAGGGAAATAAGCGCGGAGTGTTCCGGTGGCTAAGTCTCGGTAATATTGTTGGTTTTGTAAATTAGGCATATCTCCTTTTCCGGCATTAGGATGTTGATAAGGAAGATTTTTAGGTTCAGGATGTGGCGGATAAACAATTTCACCTTCTCCTGGGAGTTCAAAATTAGACCAATGGTCGTCACAGGTGCCTGCTGCACCTCGAAGATGAGAATGGTAAGGCAGTATGTCAAAATGTTCATCAATTTCAAGTTTTGCATAGACATGTCCATCCACCCGGGGTGCTTGATTATAACCCCAAACAGGCCAGAAATCAAATCTTCCGTTAGACCGCATATCCCCACGGACCCATTCTCGAGGCACCTGTCCAACATTACCACCTCCCCAAGCCCACCAGCCCCAGTTATTAAGGAAATAGGCATAATCGAACACATCTGAGGTAATTACTGCCGCACCAGCACCAATTAATTCCATAATTACTTCTACGCCTCGCACTGCACTACCTAATGTCACTTGTTCTTCCTTTCCTTTTCTACCAATAGAGGTAATTTTTAACTTGCAGGTGAGTGTCCCCAGTGAGTAATTCATACTTCTGCCCAGATTTTCAACTGTTACATAATAAGAACCAACTTCTACAACTCCATCTTTTATCTTTTCTGGAGTGTCTTCATTTCCAAGTCCTGCGGTCCAGACTTGTCCCTGATTTAGCCACATATCTTTTGCTTTCCAGACAGCGCGTTCTGCCCCTGCCTCAGCAATCGATAGAGCACTGACATAACTTTCATCTAAAGATGTTTTCTGTATGCCTGTCTGAGTTATCACAAGATAAACCACAGCGAAAGATAACAAAACTAAAACAACTAATAAAGCTAAAAGTAGGGCGATGCCCTCATTGTTTAAAATTAATCTTTTCATTTTTTCCTCACCCCTTTTTTAAGGTTAAGGTTTAGGTTTAGGTTGAGATAAATCTTTAACCGTTACCTTGCCCTAATTTAAATATAGCATAAAAAGATAAAAATGTCAAGATATTAAATTTATTTGCTTACAGAAATTCCACAAAAAGGCTGAAGGCTAAAGCCAGTTTCCTTCAGCCTTTTATGTTCGTGGGAAATTTCTGAAAAAATTAATAAAAGATTTGACAAATATAGATTTATTTATTATAATATTAGTAACCGTTCAGGTAGTCTGGTATCTGGGTGTCTAAGTGTCTGGGTTACATAGACTACCAGACACATAGACACCCTTTACTCAAAATTGTAGGATTTGTTACTATCCTGATTTCCTGGCTGTTAACTGATTGCTGATGGCTGAACGCTTACTAATATTAAAGAAAAGAGGTATTGATTTTCAAGGATGCCGAAGTGGTGAAATTGGCAGACGCACTGGACTCAAAATCCAGCGGGTGCTTGCACCCATGTGGGTTCGACTCCCACCTTCGGCACCAGTTTAAGCGAATTAGAGATTAGAGATTGGAGAATAAAAAATGGCAAAGTCCTTTTATGCTCTAAAGATATGGCAGAAAGGATATGAGATTCTTATGAAGATCTATGAGATTACTTCTACATATCCTGTAGAGGAACGATATGCCCTGGTAATTGATACTCGTAGATCAGCCAACTCTATAATTGCCAACATTGCTGAGAGTCATGGTAGATATTATTTTGCTGATAAAATACGAGTGTTGTATACCGCAAGGGGTGAACTAGAGGAGACAAGGAGTCACTTAAAGGTTGCTTGTGGAAGAAAATACATTTCAGAGGAAAAGTTTAAAGAAATAGATGAAGAATATGAAGGGTTATCTAAGGGAATTAGCGGTTATATTCAAAATATTGAGTCCCAAAAGTCTAATGAGTAATAACCTTATTCCACTAATCTACTAATTCACTAATTCGCTAATTCACTAATTCGCTAATTATGGAGGGAAAATGAAAAAAGAAACGATTATTCCGATTTATATTGAAGATGAGATGAAAAATTCTTATCTTGATTATGCGATGAGTGTCATTATCGGTCGGGCATTACCTGATGTCCGGGACGGGCTAAAACCCGTGCATCGCCGAGTCCTTTATGCTATGAATGAATTAGGTATGGATTCAGATAAACCTTATAAAAAATCTGCCAGAATCGTTGGTGAGGTTTTAGGTAAATATCATCCCCATGGGGATATGGCAGTTTATGATTCTATCGTCCGTATGGTTCAGGATTTTTCACATCGCTATCCTTTAATTAATGGTCAGGGTAACTTTGGTTCGATTGATGCTGATGCCCCGGCGGCGATGCGATATACTGAGGTTCGACTGCATAAATTCGCCGAAGAATTACTTAAAGATATAGACAAACAAACCGTAGATTTTGTCCCAAATTTTGATGAAACACTAAAAGAACCCACCGTCCTGCCTGCCAACTTGCCTAATTTACTCCTGAATGGCTCTTCGGGAATTGCTGTTGGTATGGCAACCAATATCCCACCTCATAATTTAGGGGAATTAGTGGATGGAATTATTGCCTTAATTGACAACCCAGCAATAGATATTTCAGAGTTAATCCAGATTATCTCAGGGCCAGACTTTCCTACTGGCGGGTCAATTTTTGGTATTGATGGCATAAAGGAAAGTTACAACACCGGTCGAGGCAAAATCATCTTACGGGCTAATGCGACAACAGAATCATTGAAAAGTGGTAAAGAAGCGATTATCATTACTGAAATACCATATCAGGTCAATAAAAAAAGTCTTATTGAAAAGATTGCAGAATTGGTTAAGACGAAAAAGATAGAGGGAATATCCGCACTTCGGGATGAATCTGACCGTGATGGCATTCGGATATTCATCGAATTAAAACGGGATGAAAATCCGCAGGTCATCTTAAATCAACTTTATAAACATACCCAGATGCAAGTTACCTTTGGTGTGATTATGTTGGCTTTAGTGGATAATCAACCTAAGGTATTGAACCTCAAAGAGATAATGGAACTATACCTCAAACATCGCCAGGAGGTCATTATCCGAAGAACTAAATACGACCTGAAATTAGCCGAAGAGCGCGCTCATATCCTTGAAGGATTAAAAATTGCCCTGGCAAATCTTGACCAGGTAATTAAGACTATTAAAAAATCTAAGAGTCCACAAGAGGCAAGGATAGCATTAATTGCCCAGTTCGAATTAACGGAAAAACAGGCACAGGCTATCTTAGAAATGCAATTGCAAAGATTAACGGCATTGGAACAGGATAAACTGAATGCTGAGTATTTAGCCTTGATAAAGACTATTGCCGAACTAAAATCTATCCTTGATTCTAAACAAAAAGTTATGAATTTAATTAAAAATGATTTACTTAAGATAAAAAAGGACTACGCTGACCCAAGACGAACTCAAATAATTAAGGAGGCAGTGGAATTTAATATGGAAGACCTGATTGCCGATGAAAATATGGTCATCACTATCAGTCATACCGGCTATATTAAGCGATTACCACTGACTACTTATAAAATGCAGCATCGTGGTGGAGTCGGTGTGACCGGTATGATTCCTAAAGAAGAAGATTTTGTTGACCAACTATATATTGCCTCAACACATAATTATATCCTCTTTTTTACCACTAAAGGTCGGGTTTATTGGTTAAAAGTCTATGATTTGCCAGAGGGAGGTCGAACAAGCAGAGGGAAAGCGATTGTTAATCTACTTAAATTAAGCGAAGATGAAAAGATTGCTACATCTATACCGATTGCAGAATTTAATGACCAAGATTATTTGATTATGGCGACGCGCAAAGGATTGGTTAAGAAAACACGCCTGATTGAATACAGTCGGCCAAGGAGTGGTGGAATTATTGCCTTATCATTAATCGGAGATGATGAATTAATAAAGGTGGAACGAACAAATGGAAATGATGATATTATTTTATCCACGATGTCTGGCAAGGCAATTAAGTTTAGCGAAAGCCAGGTTCGTCATACAGGCCGAACGGCTTCAGGTGTTCGAGGAATAAGATTAAGAAAAGGGGATTATGTTGTTGGTATGGAGGTCGCTCGTCAAGGATGGACACTCTTGACTATTACCGCTAACGGCTATGGGAAAAGAACAGAATTTGATGCGTATCGTCGTCAGTCAAGGGGAGGAATGGGGGTCATTGACATTAAAACCGAGCCACGAAATGGACCAGTCGTAAGTATTTATGAGGTAAATGATGATACTGAAGTAATAATGATTACTGCCTCCGGGATGATCATTCGTTGCCCGGCACGAGGCATCTCCACCATCGGCAGAAATACACAAGGAGTTAGATTAATCAGACTTAAAGAAGGAGATAAAGTAGTTGATGCCGCACCAGTAGTTAGTGAAGAAAAGGAAATAACTGCCTTGAACTAAAATAAAA
>JBFLYA010000033.1:19723-25774 GCA_040757115.1 bacterium
TTTTTTCTACCTTTTCAGGAATTTAGTTTAATAGAATTTTCTCTTGACAATTTTGGCTTCAATGTGTTAAAATAAAATAGAGGGTAAAAGAATGGAAGAGCAAAATATAGATTTTGAATATACCCAATCAATACCTTCTGGTCCTAAACCAAAAATAATGATTATTGGATTAGGCAATATCCTGCTTCAAGATGAGGGCATTGGCGTCCATATAATTAAGGCACTTCAAAAAATGGATATACCGGATAATATAGACCTGGTAGATGGTGGAACCGCTGAGCTTGACCTGATGAATTATATGAATAAAGGTATAGATAAGGTAATTATAATCGATGCCGTCAAAGGTGGAAGTAAAGCCGGAACTACATTTCGATTAAGTGTAAATGAAATTATGGCGACCACAAAACATATCTCCTCCCTGCATCAAAAAGAACTAATTGAGGCAATCAAGATGCTTGAATTATTTACCAGAAAACCCCGCGAGATTGTTATTCTCGGTATCGTGCCAAAAGAAACAGAATGGAGTCTTACACTTAGTCCAGAATTACAAAATAAAATCCCAGAAATTACCCGCATCGTCTTTGATGAAATTGAAAAGAAGTAACAGCGTCCGCAACTAATAATAAAATACTAACCAGAGTTATTCCCAAACCTATCTTAAAATTTAATGGGAAATAGACAAACCTCACCTCATGTGTTCCTTCTGGCACAAACACTGCCTTAAAAATATAATTAGCACGATATATCTTTGTTGCCTGACCATTTATAAACGCCTGCCAGCCTGGATAATAGGTTTCACTTATGAATAAAAAACAATCACAAGGCGAAGATACTTTAATAATAATCTTATTGGGTTGATAATCTATAATTTTTGGATTTTTGATTTTGAATTTTTGGTTTTTAAATTCAATATTTTCTTCCAGGATTATCTCTTTTGCCGGGTCAAAGTCTTTTCTCAACATCCGGCGTAAAATATCGTCCCTATCTTTAATAATTACTATCTGAGGCACCAGGAATGCCCTTTTAAGACAGGTTGGATTTTCATAGAGCTTTATTTTGCCATCCTTTATTAATCTTAATTCTTCACCGATTAATTTATCTTTACTAATTATATATTTGATATTCAATAAGTTAAGTAACTTATGTATTTGTCCAACTTCACCTGTTGAGATAATTCTCATCAAATTATTGTAATCTTTTAAAACTATGCACTCATAGCCATTAGCATCAAATACCTTTTTATGCAATAAACCCAGATTAGGAATCATAGCCTCCTGTGCCAGGGGTAAAATCTCAGGGTCAATTGGTCCCGAGTGATAATTAAAGAAACCTGAAGTCTTTGGTGATAATAATATCCGATAATAACCCTTGATTAACTTTGATACCGCTGGTTTTTGTTGGTAGAAACTTTCTTTCACCATAGGATTCAAATCATCATCAGCAATCAATAAATCGTTTAAAATAAGCAAAATGATGGTTATGGAAAGGAAATTTAAGGTGATAGATTGTCTTTTTGCCAACAAGACTAATAAACTCATCAGGGCTAATAAAATAGTCTGCACAAAAATATTAACTAATGGAAATCTTATCTGAATTAATATCAAGCCGATAAATAAAAGTATTGAAACAACTAAAAATGATTTTATCCTTTTAGACTTAATTAAGTATTCGTATCCAAATCCCGATAATAAAGCCCCGGCAAATGTGGCGATGGCAAAAAATTTTACCGGAATCTGCATCAAATTAAACCCCGGAATAAATCTATATAACCATTTATAGAGAGGGAAATACTCTCCTGATGAAAGCAGGATAAAACTAATGAAGATAAAACCCCAAAATAGCCGACCTGAACATATCCCGATAAATATAAGAGAAAGTGGTATTATTCCGAGATAAATTGAGTCAATCAGTCCTTGAATATAGTTAAATATGCCAGCTGAGGTCATCGTGTAGGAAAACATAGGGATAAGTAAATCAACAAGCTCATACGGGGCTAACGACCAACGGCTTGCCTCTTCAAAACTCATTCCTGAGGCCCTATTTGATTGGGAAACTAATTCTAAAAATGGTAATAATTGAAATGAACTTAAACCCAAAGCAATGAATCCAACGAGGATAATTTGAGGTATCCCTCTCTTTTTGAGCAAGATGAGTGAATACAATAGCAAGATTAACATAGTTGCAAAGAGAGTGGTCGGTTCTCCAGATAGGAATTGCAGACTTATCCCTATGCCAGACCAAATTACATATCGTCCCCCTTTGACAAAAAATAACAAGATAAAAGGAATCCAGGTAATTGCCGCAAGGACATTCAATATGTCATACACCGAGACAAAATATCCACTAAAGATATAAACAATCCCGGCTATTAATGAAGATTCCTTACTTTGTCCCCAGGCTTGCATTAAAAAATAGGTAAATAATCCGGCTAAAAATATATGAAGGACAATAAATAATTTTATGCCGAGGTTAATTGGCAGAAAATAGATAATAAATGAAAAAGGATACAAGACCTGGGATTGGAGAGGGGCTAAAAACGGCATGCCACAAAAGATATAAGGATTCCAGAGGGGGATGATACCTTCTTTTAGACAATGTGAAGTAAAATATTGGGTTGGATAAAAATATCTAAAGAAGTCTTTAAAATAAAAGATAAAATCACTTAAAAGTAAGGTAGAAAGGAATATAAATATGGATACGGCTAAAAATAAGATAATTAATAAATCTTGTTTGTCATACTTCATAATGATATTAAGGTTATCATAAAGATAAAAGAAATGTCAAGGGAAAAATCGAGACGGTTCACCCTCCTCAATTCTCATAACTGTTCAGCCACGGATGCACACAGATGAAACACGGAAAATCGGTGGTGTCTGAAAATAACTCTAATAGTGAAATCTATGCAGATTTGGTGTCCAAAAGGGATTTCCTCCAAAGAGCAAAATGCAAAAAGCAAATATAAAAATTACATATCAAAATGTAAAATTATCTCTTTCCTTTCAGCGTTAAAATAGAAATCCTTTTGGGACGGTTCACTTTTGTTTGAAAGATTGCGGATTGAAATTGGAAATTAGGGAAAGAGACAAAAGCCCAATTTCTAATTTCCAATTTCCAACAAAAATCATAGGAAAAACGATAAAAGGAACCGTCCCGTCCTTTTTGAAATTTGATTTGTAATTTTGCATTTTGATATTTAATATTTGATATTTGATATTTATTTGTTGTCTCCCTCAAATCCTATTTTGCAGAACCCTATACACTATTTTAACCTTTATGCTAGATTAAGACAGCCCCGGAAAATCCAGCTAATCGTATTCGGGTCGTGTCTGTAATTTGCCTATAAGGAATCCACCTTCTAATCCCCCGCCAGCGGGGGACATTCGCTTCTAACCTCTGTCCTCTGCTATTTATATTTATCCGTGCTAATCCGTGTCAATCAATGGCTGAACAGTTACAATAAATTTATTGACAATCTCTGTCGGATATTATATAATATTATTATCCGATATATCTGATAATAAGAGGTCTAATTGAATGAATAGCGAGCAAATAATAGAGACTTTACTCTTATGGAATTTTTGGGAGAAGGATATAGATATAGGTGTGCTCAGGGAAGAGTATCTAACACGGATAAGAAGATATTTATCTACGGATGAAATTGTAGTTGTAACAGGGGTGAGACGGTCGGGTAAAAGCACTCTTTTGCTTCAGGTAATCTTCGAGTTAATTAAAAATAATCTTCCCAGCATCAATACCCTTTATGTTAATTTTGAGGACCCGAGGTTTTATAATTTTTCGACCTGTGAAATAGGAATATTTTGATCGTGGTTAGTATAAGAAGGGGGATAAGGGGATAAAGGAGATATGGAGATATCAAAAGGATATCAAGAAAATTTACTTACTGAGATAATAATTCAATGTATTATTAAGGTACACCAGACATTGGGTCCAGGTTTTCTGGAAAGTATTTACCGCAGGGCAATGGTAATTGAACTTACAAAACAGGGATTGAGAGTTAAGACAGAGAAAGAAATACTAATCTACTACGAAGGAGAAGAAATTGGGAAACACAGATTGGATATTCTTGTAGAAAGCAAGGTAATAGTAGAACTAAAAACGGTGGAGGAATTAAGCAAAGCTCATTATGCTCAGGTTCGCTCATATTTAAAAGCTACAGGTGTAAAGGTGGCTATTCTTGTAAACTTTGCTAAAGAAAAGGCAGATTTTAGAAGAGTGGAATTAGAATAATATCCCCTTATCTCCTTAATCTCCCTATCTCCTTTTCTTACACCAAGCAGTGGAGTATAATTTTGTTTTCCCATGTCGACCTATTTCACAGGTCGCAAAATTGTAGGATTTGTTACTATCCTGATTTCCTGGCTGTTAACTGATTGCTGATACCTGATGGCTGAACGGTTACCAATTTCTTATAACCTATTCAAAACCGTCTGCCAGAAAAAACCGTTCTGGAAGGCAAAGATTAAGTTCACTATCACAGGCGTGCTTTCTCCGATACTTGCATAGACTACACCAAATACTATTGGCGAAACTAACATTGGCCTGAAAAGCTGCCACTTGTTGAGTTCTATCTTTTTGCCTTCTTCACCAATAGCATCAAAAAAGTATTTAGCCGCCATACCAGCTAACATCAGCAGATAAAGGCTTATTTCCAGGCAGGGGATTTGAGCCAAAAAAGAAGATACCCCACGCTGGGTAACATCCGGTGGTTGAAGAAGGAAAAAATCTGCACAAATAAATAGCACTAAACCACCGATTAGTGTGGTTAAGAGGAAGATTATCTGTCCCTTTTTACTCCATTCTGCTCTCACCACCCAGACAGCCACAATCCCTATAATTGCTAAGGCAATATATGCCATACTACATCCCTCCTAAATTTCCTTCTTCCTATGCCCTAACAGCGTTAAAACGCCGGTGTCTTAATGCAACCGCCAGGGCAGGATAAACATCTTCATCAATGTAAAGTTTTATAGAAGAGGGGACGGCAGATACTATAGTCTCTTCTCCTGGAAAAGATGTTTTCTCCTCGACGAGAAACCGTCCTTGTAGAGTAAATATCCTCAATAATTTCTTCCGGTGTTCTCTCATCCTCCCAACCACTGCATCTTTTTAGAAATGATTCCGTAGTTTCTCTACTCCTTTTTTTATCTTCAATAGGGGACTCCTCTTCCAAAAAGGTAATGATCACCATGCAACGCTTTGGAAATCTTATCTTCTCTAAAGGAGTTATTTTCCCCTTATCATAAACACCTTTAATAGCAACCATAAGTTCCCCCTCCTTGACAATCAAGACTGACTCTCTATCCCCTTCACTCCTCAACAATAGCTATTATAACATCATTAAACAAAGTTGTCAATAGAAAATTGTAACTGTTCACCGCAGAGACACAGAGACGCAGAGAAAAACACACACCTAATTCCCCTCTCACGAGGGAAAAATCTATGGACAATACGCAGATTAACCAATCTGGCTTGCCTGCTGAACATTCGGTAAGCAGGTCATAAATATTTCTATGTCTGCACCAATAATCTTTTCTGTTATCTAATTTATTTCTATGTCTTCTCTGTTCCTCTGCGTCTCTGCGGTAAATTACCACCTGAACGGTTACAGAAAATTAAGGATTACGCTTAAATTAGAGTTTTTATCTATCTCTCTTCCCAGTTTTGAATCTTCAAATAAAAAGGGCATTTTTTACATTCTTGTAAGGTGTGGTTATGACAACAGGCTGGATTTTTTACCTCAAAACAATTCTTACTCTGCCTGTACGCCTCGCACATTAAATAGAAACTTGCAGGACAACCTTTGATATTAAAGCATTTATTCATTATCTCTTCCTCCTTTTTAAGTAATCGAATTAATCGAATAAAACAAATTCGTAAAAATACGAAGAATTCGTTAAGTTTGGGTAACCGTTCAAGCTATATATCAAAAGTGTAAGAAAGGGGATAAGGAGATAAGAGTGATATGGAGATAAGATAATAGAAATAGATTGAAATTTATAGAAATAGGTAGAAATTGATTGTGGAAAACAA
>JBFLYA010000034.1 GCA_040757115.1 bacterium
ATTTTTTTCGAGACGATGGCAAGAAGGGAATATTGTGTGTTTTTAAGAGAAAAGGTAGTTTAAATCTCTCATCTTTATTACAAAACATTAGTAATTACAACAACTTACAAACATTTTCAGGAGAAACACCCATGAACCGTGGGTTCACAAATGAGGATGAAAATAGTAGGTAGGAGATAGAAGGTGGGAGATAGGGAGATAAGCGTGAGGAGTGGTGTTTTCTTTACTTTCTACTCTCTACTTTCTACTCTCTACTTCCTATGAAATTTGCGGATTATTTTTAACAGGAAGAAAAAATTTTTATGCTGACTTTAGCCGATAAAATTCTAATTGGGACTATTTTAATCGCCGCTGGTCTAAGTACCTGGTGGGTATTTGAATCCAGTATAGGTGAAATAGTAGAAATTCAAACTCCTACGGAAGTAAAAAGGGTGAGTCTTTCTAAACAGCAAACTATATTCGCTCATGGAGCGTTAGGCACAACCACAATCGAAATTAAAGAAAAGAAAGTCCGAGTAATAAATTCCCCCTGTCTACAAAAACTATGTGTCAAGATGGGTTGGAAGGATAAAAATGGACAGATAATTGCCTGTATCCCTAATAAAATTGTCGTGAAGATAATTAGTACAACTCGAAAACAAAAAGTAGATGCGATGTAGTAGAGCTGTAAAAAAAACACCAGATATGAATAAACCAGATACGAAGTTCACGAAGAAGTATTCATCCTCTGTTAAGGCAATGTTAAATTTATTGGTAACTATTCAGCCACCAAGGCACCAAGACACAAAGAATATAAAAAATAAACATAGTAGAAGAATCTATTGCCAAAGAAAAAGATTTATCTGCCATTAAGACATGAAGGTTAAAACCTTGTTTTTAATTTGATTTTCTTAGTGCCTTAGTGTCTTTGTGAGTGAACAGTTACATTTATTGTTAGGCAAAAGGATAGAAAATGACAAGGAAGATTAGAGATCTCATAAGAGATTTACAAAGAGCAGGTTTTGTTGACAGAGGAGGCAAAGGAGATCATCGTAACTTTGCTCATCCAAATGTCACGAAGCCGATTACTATTTCAGGGAAAGAAGGCGATGACGCAAAGCACTATCAAGAAAAAGCTGTCCGCCTTGCCATAGAGGAGGCTAAGAAATGGATGAGGAATATAGGTATGTAAAGATTGTGGAATGGTCTGATGAGGACGGCTGCTTCATAGGCAGTTGTCCAGAGCTTTTCTACGGAGGGTGCCATGGAGATAATGAATACAGGGTTTTCGATGAGTTATGCCAGATTGTAGAAGAAACGATAAGAATTTATCGGCAGGATGGTAAACCGCTACCTTCTCCACTTTCTGGTAGAGAGTTGGTGAATACACTCCAGAAGGTTGCCTAACCAGGCGTTGCAGACGGACGGCGGGGGACTGTGCTGTGATTGAAAGTTTTGTAGTATCTCAAGGGGTAATCGTGCTTATAAAGTTTAGTGGTAATCCTCCCCGCCACCGCTGAACTCTGTCGTTAGTATTTAGCCAGAGATTGGCACGGATAGATAGAATGGGTTTAAAAGGATGAAAAGATACTAAACAAGAAAAGCGATTTGCTTTTTAAAGGTTGAATTTAGATGATATGTCTTAAAAATCAGTGTTTCATCCGTGTGTATCTGTGGCTGAATAATTACTATTATCTTTGTATCCTCGTGCCTTCGTGGCTAATTTTCAAAGGAAGAGAAAATGGAACTTTCGCATATCCGTAATTTTAGTATTATTGCCCATATTGACCATGGAAAATCTACCCTGGCAGATAGATTATTGGAATATACCAATACGATTGATAAGCGTCAGATGCGAGACCAGGTGTTAGACAATATGGACCTGGAACGAGAACGCGGAATTACGATTAAGGCTCATCCGGTCAGAATGGAATATACCGCCTGGGATGGAAAAACCTACACTTTGAATCTTATTGATACACCAGGACATGTTGATTTTACTTATGAAGTATCTCGAAGTCTGGCCGCAACGGAAGGAGTATTACTTTTAATCGATGCCTCTCAAGGCGTAGAAGCTCAAACATTAGCCCATACATTATTAACCAGAAGTCTAAATAAGGCGATTATTCCGGTCATTACAAAAGTAGATTTGCCAAATATTGATGTTCCTTTAGTAAAAAAACAACTTGCGGAGATTTTAAAACTAAATCCCGATAAAGCCATTTTAGCCAGTGGCAAGGAAGGTATTGGTATTGATGAAATATTAGAATCTATTGTTGATGAGATTCCACCACCTACGGGCGATGCGAATAAATCCTTACAGGCATTGATTTTTGATTCATGGTTTGATGTCTATCGTGGTGTCGTCGTCTATATTCGGGTATTTCAAGGACAAATAAAACCTGGAATGGAGATTAAATTAATGTCTAATGATAAGACATATCTCGTGAGTGAAGTTGGCTCATTAAAATTAGACCTGATTCCAACAGATGTCTTGAAAGCCGGGGAGGTAGGATATGTCATTGCCGGGATAAAAAATCTTGCTGATGTCAAAATCGGGGATACCATCACCACGGTATATTTTGCGGCAAAAGAGCCTTTACCCGGATACCGTGAATTAAAACCTATGGTTTTCTGCAGTATTTATCCTGGGGTTAATTCGAGTTTCCCTGAATTACAAAATGCAGTGGAGAAATTAAGATTAAATGATGCCTCCTGGATATATGAGCCAGAAACCTCAACGGCATTAGGATTTGGATATAGATGTGGGTTTTTAGGATTATTACATATGGAGATAATTTCTGAACGGCTTTATCGAGAATACGAATTAGATTTAATCTCAACCGCTCCATCAGTTCCATATCGGATTACGAAAAAAAATGATGATGTCGTAATGATTGATACCCCGATTCATTTCCCAAATATCGCAGAAATAGCTAAGGCTGAAGAACCTTATATTAAAGCCACAGTGTTAGTTCCTAATGAATATGTTGGGGGGGTATTAAAACTTCTCCAGTTAAAACGAGGCATCCAGAAATCATTAAATTATCTCGAAGGAAATCGAGTAATGATTATTTATGAATTGCCACTCTCGGATGTTTTGTTTGACTTTTATGATAAATTAAAATCTGTAAGTAGAGGATATGCCTCTTTAGATTATGAATATATGGATTATCGGCAAGTCCGGTTAGTCAAGGTCGATATTTTATTAGCCAATGAAATTGTTGATGCGTTATCTTTTTTTGTGCCACAGGAAAAGGCATATCAACGAGGTAAGGACCTGGTGCTTAAATTAAAAGAGGTTATTCCCAGACATCAGTTTGCCGTGGCGATTCAGGCGGCTATTGGTGGCAAAATCATTGCTCGTGAGACTATTCCCCATCTCGGAAAACATGTCACGGGCAAATGCTACGGCGGTGATATTACCCGCAAAAGAAAACTATGGGAAAAACAAAAAGAAGGGAAAAAGAAAATGAAGTCATTTGGCAGGGTAAATCTGCCTAAAGAGGCATTCCATGCCATCCTTAAGATTGAATAGTGTCGTGTTAAGGGGGGTATCATTAGGTTTCGTAACCTGCAAATGCAATAGCCTTATAACCTCTTAGCTAAAATCAGCGTTACTTTACAGAAGAAGCACCACCTTCTCCCACTGCCTCTAAATAGCAAATATAGACGCCGATTGGTAGAATATCTCCGTCTTCATCTTGACCATTCCAGGTAATACGATGGTCTTCCTTTGCTATTTTATATTCTTGTTCGATTAATCTTTTAACTAATCTTCCTCGAATATCATAGATTCTGATGGAAACATAGCTGGATTTTGAGAGTGAGTAAATAAGGCTAAAATTCTTTCCTTCTTCTGGACATAAGGTTTTATTTATTATCGTTACTATCCTAATTTCAGGAGGTTTTTCCGCAGATGAAATTATCTCATTGGGCAAACCTGAAGTCGGTATAGAAACATACCAATCATTTTTAGAGTTGGTATCTGAAAGGGCATTTCTTGCTATTGACTGCCCGGCAGAGACCTTTGTGCTATCTATTGCCTCTCCTTGCCATTTCAAAGAGTTAATCAGCTCATTTCTATCTTTATCTTCATCTGCGGGTGGGGTATCATTTGCCCAACAAACTCCATCTATTATCTCATCGAGGAGATTAAAAAGAACCATCTGGTCAGTAGTTGAGGTAATGGATTCCTTATCTGTAAAAAGGTTTATCCGACCATTAATTCCAAAGGTATCATCTTGCCCGGCGAGCCCATAATGTAACAATAAAAACTCACCTGTTTTAATCGTGCAACTCCCAATTATCTTATCTTCATCACCATCTAAATCGTTAAAATAAAACCCTTTTATTTCGGCACCATTACCTTTATTCCCATCATCTACACAATAAACTTCAACCCAATCATTGCTCGTAGAAAACATTATCTCATTGATAAGTAATTTAACCCCTTGAATACCAGGAACATCTAAATAAACACTATTTTGTTTTCCAGGAGTCCCATAAGGGGTTTTCGAGGAATCCCAATAGAAGTCAGTATTTGAGCCCGATGGATAAATCTTTTCTAATGTCCGACCACTATTAACGGTGCCTGCACCCCAATCATTATCATAAGTTAATATATTGACCGGAGTTAAATTATCCTTTAAAGTTAAGGTATCCGTGTTATCATCTAACGAGAAATTCCCTAATTCAACTATATTTATTTGGTCCGGGTAACCATATTTATTAAATGTATCTTTATCTTCTATTAGCACTAAATAGTCATAGGATTTAATAGTTGTGGCTGCAGGAATGATTTTATCCTTTGAGCCATCATTAAATATCCATTTAGAAATATCAATCTCCTCTTGTGTAGGATTATAAAGTTCTACCCATTCACCTTTAAAGTCTCCGACAAAAGAGGGGGCATCAAACATTACTTCATTAATGATGACCGTATCTTGTCCCCACACTATCTCTATTTTTAAAAATACAAGGAGAATAATTATTACCTTTCTCCACATAACCTCTCTCTATACACTCTAAAAATCGTAGATAGTCCTCATCCGTAAGAAAGATTGTTCTTCTTTCAATACCTACGGTTACCAATAAAAAAGTCGGGGAAGAGCTGAGATTAGTATACAAAATGTTGAAACAAATGTCAATGAGATTTTACGCAATTAACCCCGTTAGAATTTTGTCTAACAGGGTTAATCTACGGTAAAGATTATCTATATCTCAATGGTTATCGTAAAGGTATTCCTTTACAGAATCGAAAGATACTTATCTAACTCGTACTGAGTTACCTGAATCCGATAATCTTCCCATTCCTTCTTTTTCAAATTAATGAATCTTGGGAAGATATGGTCGCCAAGTGTCTTTTTGACTAATTCGCTCTTTTCAGCAATGGATACTGCCTCTCCCAGACTACCTGGTAATGATTCAATCCCCAATTCTTTCCTTTCGTCATCAGTTAAATGATAGAGATTTTTCTCCATTGGCTCTGAGAGTGTATATCCTTTTTCAATGCCATCTAAGCCTGCCTGAAGCATCACGGCGAAGGTAAGGTATGGATTGCAAGCAGGGTCAGGACACCTTAACTCTGCCCTGGTGGCTTGCTCCTTGCCTGGATGATAGACCGGGATTCTCATTAACGCTGAGCGGTTACGATTACTCCAGGCAATATAAACAGGTGCTTCATAACCCGGGACAAGCCGTTTATAAGAATTCACCCACTGGGCAAAAATAGCGCTCATCTCTTTAGCATAGGTTAATTGTCCGGCAATAAACTGTTTGGCGACATTGCTTAAGTGATATTTATCGTTTGGGTCAAAGAAGGCGTTCTTATTTCCTTTAAAGAGGGATTGGTGGGTATGCATACCACTACCATTTATCCCAAAGACTGGCTTGGGCATAAATGTGGCATAGACTCCATATTTCTGAGCTATTTCCTTGACCACTAAACGATAGGTCATAACATTGTCTGCCATCTTCAGTGCATCTGCATACCTCATATCAATCTCATGTTGGCTATGGCCTACTTCATGGTGACTATATTCAATATGAATACCCATTGCTTCTAAAGCCAGAATGGTTTCGCGCCGCAAATCACTTCCTGCATCAAGGGTAGTCAAATCAAAATAGCCTCCTTCGTCAAGCACATCAGTAGCATCAGAGGAATTGAAGTAGAAATACTCAAGCTCTGGTCCAAGATAATAATGGTCAAAACCCATCTCTTCCATCCTCTTTAATGCCCTTTTCAAGACATATCTTGGGTCTCCTTCATATTTTTTACCTCCAGGCACCAAAATATCACAAAACATCCTGGCTACAGCATTCTCTTTTGGTCTCCAGGGAAGTAATTGGAATGTCTCTGGGTTAGGCATAGCAATCATATCGCTTTCCTCAATATCTTGATAGCCGGTGATTGACGAGCCATCAAACCCCATTCCATGGTCTAAGGCATTCTCAATCTCCTTGTCGGTTATGGCAAAACTTTTTAACTGACCGAGAACATCTGTAAACCATAACCGAGTAAACTTTACATTGTTCTCCTTGACTAATTTGAGCACATCATCTTTGGTTAGCATATCTAACACCTCCATCTTTATTTTTTACCCTGTATAACGAGGGATATATATTAAAGTAAAAAATCAGCCCTTTTGGTAACCTCTTTTCTCATCTTAATCCGTGTGACAAACTTTTAATAGTAAGCGGATTTAGCAGATTGAGCGGATTTTTTTATTTTTTTCCGCTCAATCCGTTCAATCCGCTTACAATAAAAAATGTAATCTGTTTAATCAGCTTACAAAAAAATTATTGACAAATAATAAAAATAGTGTTATAATTGTATCAAATATTGAAGCGATTAGTGAGATTAATCGCTTCATGGGGTGGCATAAAACATGAAATATATCTGGCAATGTTCGTTATGGCCGAAATTGACCTGGGATAGTGATGCTCTTGTGTTTTTATTGGGACAAGCAAGGTTTGCCCAGGGGGCTCTTCTTGGACGCATCAAAGGCCTTGGTTTTAAGTTGGGAGAAGAGGCTCAGGCGGATATCCTTACGGAAGAAACCATTAAAACTGCCGCCATTGAAGGGGAGCAATTAAATCCTCAAATGGTGCGTTCATCAGTTGCTAGACATTTAGGATTACGAATGGCAGGTTTGATTCCATCTACCCGACCTATAGACGGATTAGTTGAGGTTATTTTAGATGCGACACAAGGGTATGATAAAAGTCTTTCTGCGGACAGGCTAAAAGGATGGCAAGCGGCATTATTTCCATCAGGCTACTCTGGTTTTCATAACATCCAGATTGGGCAATGGCGTAAAGAAGGGCTTATGCGCGTAGTATCCAGTCCGGTAGAACGAGAGAAAATTCATTTTGAAGCACCTCCAGGCGAAATGGTAGAGGCTGAAATGCAGAAGTTTCTCCACTGGTGGGAATCAAGTCTTAAAACCACAGATGGTATTTTACGTGCGGGCATTGCACATTTTTATTTTGTTACCATCCATCCGTTCGAGGATGGTAATGGCCGTATTGCCCGCGCATTGACAGATATGGCGCTTGCTCAGGACGAAAAACTTAAGCTCCGTTATTACAGCCTTTCGTCTCAGATTATGGAAGAAAGGGATGGGTATTATGATATTCTCGAAAAATGTTCAAAGGCAGACAGTACTGATGTGACCAAATGGCTTGTGTGGTTCTTAGGATGTTTCCAGCGAGCCATTAAAAGGTCCAATAAGATTATCGGCAATGTATTAACAAAGGCAGAGTTTTGGCATCAGCACGCTCAAACTGAACTTAACGAACGCCAAAAAAAGGTTATAAACCGTATCCTGGAAGTTGGACAGGAAAACTTTACCGGTGGACTAACCACGCGTAAATATGTGAGTATGGCAAAGGTTAGCCGTGCAACAGCATTTCGTGAAATTGCAGATATGCTTGAGAAAAAAATATTGCAACCGCTGCCAGGGAAAGGACGCAGTGTTCACTACGATTTGGTGTGGCCATAGGAATAAACATTGCAGTAAAAATGTAATAAAGGGATTATTAATAGGTAACTATTCAGCCACAGATGGACACGGCTGAAACACTGAAAATTCGTGAATCGTGTCCGGTATCCGTGTCCGTAGTCAGGCTGAAGGGTTCTTCTGAAAATCGGGACTCGGGAAGGCTGGTAGCCGCACGACCCATGCTCTGCATGGGTGCCCCGAGCCTGATTTCACCTGTGCCAGTGGAAGAGATTTCCACCCCCTTAATCCCCCGCCAGCGGGGGACAACCTGCCTCTGACCTCTATCTTCTGCCCTCTGCCTTCTGACCTCTGCCTTCTGCCCTCTGTCTTCTGCTATTTATCCGTGTTAATCTGTGGTTGAATAATTACTGGAATAGTTACCATATTTTTTCTTCGTGGTCTTCGTGCCCTTCGTGGTTTACCTTAACTGCACAGGTCGAAATTTTCCTTTTGATTTTTTATGGATTTTTCAATACTTTATTATGAACTCCAATCTTTCTTAAAATTATAGTATCATTTTCAATTTGAAATGTCATTCTATATTTAACAGTAACATATGCCTCCCATTTATCTCTGGTGCCCTTAATCTTATGAATCTGCAAAGAAGGATGTTTAAGATTAGTTGCCAAAAAAACAATTTGTTTATCTGCCACCTTCTTTATCTCTTTAGGCAAAGCCTTATAATCTTCCTTAAAAGGTTCTGGAATTCTCAATCTCATTTATTTAACCACTCTAAAGCCTGATTTGGGGCATCAAAATCACAGTATCTGCCTTCATGAAGTGCCATATCAACCAGTTTTTCTCCCTTTTGCCATTCTTCTGTCCAAAAATATGCTTGTTCGGGCTCAGTTGTTTTAAACCTTAAAAAATGGATGAAATCTACCACCTCACAAACAGCATAATCGGGCAATCTTTCTAATTCTTTCAATATCTCTTTTTGGGCAACACTTTCTACCATATTTAACCCCCCTTTACTGTTAAATGAGCTCTCTCAACATCTCCAGAGCTCGGATTTGACTGAAGTTTAAACCACCCGTTCTTGTATCTTCCCCCCAATTTTTACCTTCACAACATCACCGATTTCTGATTTATTCCAGGGCACCTTCCTTTTACCTACAAGGGAATAATGCACCCTTTTATATCAACCTTACCTATCCATTTGTTGAGAAAGCTCTCCAACTGATTTATCTGCACGCCTCAGTCTGCTTACCTCAAGCCCCGTAACTTCTACATCCTTATCCAACAAGATGGTCATAGAGGCTCCGGTGTCAGCCAAAAAACTGATTTCTTCTGTAACCCCAATCGTTTCTGAATATATCACTGCATCAACAAAAGGGGCTATTGGCTTAAACGAGTAATCAAAGTATCCTTCTATCCTCATAGAATCAACTCAATTCCCTTCCTGCTTACATATTTAATTAAAGGTTTCTCACGCTTTAGTTTGGCGGGTATTCTATCTTTAAGCTCCTCTAAATTGGAAGCATCAGCAACTATCTTTTTATTCCAGATAGCTACGAATTCCTCAGGATACCCCTTTACTAATTCCTGATAATTTTTTAGAAACCATTCACGGTCTCTTCTACCTTTCTCAAACATCTTTCTATAAAGCCTATTCTGAGATACTGACATTATTTTCACCTCTCAAATCATACAGACTCTTTGACTTCGTGACATTTCACACCAGCAGAACATCTCTCCTTTGATGCAAAATTGATAGGTGACTTATCCAACTTCCTCCTTTTCTGAAACTGATAGAAATTTGCTTTTTGAGTATTTCGGATGTTACCTTCACTTTTGCCCATTATGAAAATATTTTACCAAAATCTTTCCCTATTGTCAACAAAAATTCTCGACCTTGTTATTTAAGAATTAAAAGTGAAGCGTTTTTAGTGGATTTAAGAATTAAAAGTGAACACTTATGAAGAGCCGATATTCTCCCTTGCTGAATAGTTACCCCATAGATAAACAAGTCAATCGAATCTTTTTTCTTTTAGATTAAATGTCAATGAGAAGTTTGACAAAACTTATCCACATTCCGAAGCCTTGCTGGAATTCAAATCAAAAGCAAGTTAAGTGAAGTCCGTACCATCAATCGTCCACTACTACTTAAGCCTCCTGGAACTCCTTAACTAGCTCCAGGCTATTACCACCAAACGCCTATTAGGACTTCACTCTTACCCATGCTTAATTCCCAGGCTGAGGATTGTGGATAAGTTTCCCACCATAGCTTTAATGACCGGAAGTTAGGACTTATTTAGCCTAAGATTAGATAATGAATGACATTTTATCATCTTAGAGATGAATGACTTAGTTGGACTGTCCATTAACTTATCCATAAGAGCATCAATTGCCTCACACTATCTACCATCTTAGCTCTTTACCAAGGACTCTATATCTGCTATAATTTAATATAATCTAAAACAAAAAGGAGGTTTTTGATATGGCACAATTGCATAAGAAATTCACGGATAATGAGGTCAAAGAACTAATTGAACGCTATCTAAAAAAGGAACTTGGAAGAAGGTATCTTCAGAAAATTCTGGATATTGGTAAGGTAAGATTCTTTGCCTTAATAAAAAATTATCGTAATGCCCCTGATTTATTTTCAATTCAATATGCCAGAAAGATTAAAACTCGAAAGATACAGCCAGGCATTGAAGAAAATATCATCAAAGAGCTAAAGATTGAAAAAGAGCTTATTGACAATAAAGAGGTGCCTCTTAAATCTTATAACTATACCTATATCAAAGACCGGTTAGAGACTGAGTATCAACAAAAGGTCTCCTTGCCTACCATTATCAATAGAGCTAAAAACAATGGTTTCTATTTGGAAAAGAAACCTAAAAAATCAACCCATGACCGTCAAGTATTAACCAATTATGCAGGGGAATTGATTCAACACGATTGCTCTTATCATTTATGGTCGCCTCCAGCTAAAGAAAAATGGTATCTCATAACTTCTTTGGATGACTTTAGTCGCTTTATACTTTATGCTGCTCTACTAAAAAAAGAAACATCCTGGGCTCATATTCTTGCGGCTCAAACCGTTATCCTACAGTATGGTTCGCCTCTGTCTTACTATGTAGATAACCATTCTATCTTTAGATTTGTCCAGGAAAGAGATTCCCTCTATCGTAAACATCACCTTCTCACCGATGAAGTAGACCCTCAGTGGAAACAAGTCATGAACGATTGTAATGTCAAGGTAACCTATGCCTCATCTCCTCAAGCCAAAGGTAAAATCGAAAGACCTTATGCTTGGCTACAGGATAGACTTGTCCGAACCTGTGTTAGAGAAAATGTAACTGATATAAAAATCGCACAACACCTTCTTCTGAAAGAACTTCATAGATATAACTACCGCCAGATACATTCAACCACTCAAGAAGTCCCTTATCTTAGATTTCAAAATGCCTTAAAAAACAAACAGTCCCTCTTCAGAGACTTTAAAGTCAAACTGCCTTATTTATCTGTTAAAGATATTTTCTGCTTGAGAATTAACAGAACTGTAGATGCTTACAGAAAAATCTCCATTAATAACTTACAAATTAAAGTTAATGCTAACCCAAGAGAAACTGTAAATCTTCGTATCTCTCCCATAGATAACGATATATTAGAAATCAGATTCTGGTGTAATGATAAACTTATCGATGCCCAACGAATCAAACATACTGACCTTAAAAGTGTTCACTTTTAAATCTTAAATTTAACAAAAGTGTTCACTTTTAAATTTTAGCTAACAGTGTTTTTTTTCAATCTCTTTAGTCAGGATAATTGCCTCCGCAATTTCCCGCATCGACTTACGCATATTCATTGATTGATGTTGAATTCTTCGATACGCCTCTTCTTCTGAAAGCCGCCGTTCTTTCATCAGAATACCTTTGGCTTTTTCTACCAGTTTTCTGGTCTCCAATTCTTCCTGAATAATTTTAGTTTTAACCATCAAATTGGCATTTTCAATAGCTACTGCAGATTGATTTGCTACAGTGGTCAGGGTATCAATTTCACTTTTGGTGAATTTATGGGGGGTGGAGGTATAACTGGTCAAAGCTCCAATTACCTTTCCTTTAACACACAAAGGAACGCAAACTAAAGAAACCAACCCTTCTTTTTTAGCCATCTCTTTATATTTATAATCTTTTTCTTTAGTTACATCAAGCACGGTTATAGGCCTATTTTCTTTAACTACCTTGCCAGCAATTCCTTCTCCTATTTTTAGATTTGGTTTTTGATTATATGCCTCATAAAACTCCTTACTAATAGAATGAGTTGCTCGGATAACTAATTCTTGCTTTTCTTCATCCAAAAGCATTAAAGAGCATATTTTGGAAGACATTACTTCTGCGGTCACAGTGGTGATAAGACGGAGGATATCCTCTAAATAAAGGTTAGAGACAATCGCCTCACTTACCTTAGAGACAGCCTTTAATCGTTTAGCATAAGATAGTTTTGATGGACTTTCCATTTAAGATTTACTTCCTTTCACCAGTAGGAACGCTCTCTCTCGTCAAACGAAACTACTTCTCAAATATAGGTGGTAACATCCTTTTATGCTGGGAGGTTTCGATTAACCTCTTGACATTAGTAACAATATCCGGTTGAAAATTTAGAGGCTCACCAGACTCTAATGCTCTAAGTATTTTATCCAGATTTTCGTAGGTAATACCTAATTCCCCTTCATCTGTCTGTCCTTCCCATAATCCCGCTGTCGGCACTCGGGTTAGAATCTCTTCTGGAATATCCAGTTCTTTAGCCAATTCTCTAACTTCTGTCTTTAACAATCCACCAATGGGCAGAATATCTACGCCACCATCCCCATATTTGGTAAAATAACCAACCATAATCTCGGATTTATTGCCGGTTCCTGCAACCAGATAGTTAAGACAATTAGCCACATAGTAAAGAGTCATCATCCTCAATCGTGGCTTGAGGTTAGCTAAAGATAGTTTATTATCTTCAGGCATACCAGCACCTTCTAATGCTCTTGTTATTGTTTGGTAGATAGCGTCTAATTCTATCCTTTTGGTTTTAATCTTCAGTCTTTGGGCTATCAATCTGGCGTGGTCTTCATCTGTGCTGGAACTGAAACAGGGCATTATTAACCCCAGAACATTATCTCCCACAGCCTTTTTTGATAGAGTCGCTGTGACTGCCGAATCAATTCCACCACTCAATCCTACAACGATGCCTTGAGCACCTGCCTTTTCTACTTCAATCTTAATCCATTTGCTTATTTCGTCTGATAGTATCATTTTTTCCCCCTTTCCCCTGAAAATAGCGAATTAGTGAATTAGAGATTAGCGAATTAGTATAGTATCCACAGACTCGTATCCTCTGGTGTAGAACAGATATTCCCCCTTAATAAAGGGGGTTAGGGGGTTGTTCTTCCATTATTTTCATCCCCCTTTGTGAGCCGCAGACTCATGACCCTTTCTCCTGAAAATAATCCGCAGATTTCGTAGATTACACAGATTTTTATTTTTTTATCTCCCCGCTGGCGGGGGATTAAGGGGTTAGGGGATTCTTTTATTCCCGAATCCCGAGCCCCGAGTCCCTTAATTTTCATTATCCTTTGTGAACCAACGGTTCATGCCTATTTCCCTTGAAAAGCAATGGTAATTTTCGCTTTTATATTCTTGTTGTTTTTCGAATTTCCAGGAGAGCTTCTAATCCTTTGATAACTGTAATATCTTTTTGTCGTCTAATTGATTTTTTGGCTTTAATCAATCCTTCTATTGTCAACACATTACATTCCATTCCGTAAATCTCCATTGTTTCAGAATGGTTAAGGACATCATCATAATAACCAATTCCTTGAACTTCTCCGATTAAGTCAATGTCTCCGATGTCAGTTGAAAATGTAAAATTCAATCCCATCTTAAGTGTTTTTGCATCAAAAATAAATGGTAAATCCTTTTCTGTACTTCTTAAATATGGATGGTATGGCAAAAGGGCTTTTACAATATTTTCTAAATTTTCCTTATCACGAGCATAACAGATATCAATATCTTCGGTTAAATGCACTACACCTTGAAGGATTGATGCCTGGCCACCAATTATTATAAACTTTACATTAAATAACTTTAGGTGAGATAGTATTTTCTTAACATCCATTATCATAACACAACTTTATCCTTATAGTAATAAGGTCTGCCCATTCTGTGAAGATTTTTTCTCGCTTCTTCTAAAAACTCTAACATTTGTCTATGTATTTCCATGCGTTGGGTAGGAGATAATTGGACGCTTTCATACAACAGTGTTACATCAATTCCAAAATCAATCGCTTCCTGAATAGAGTTTTTGGCATTATATTCATAACTTGCGGTTATATCCTCAAATTCTCTTCCCCTCTCTATCATTTTACATAACCCCCT
Source organism: bacterium (assembly GCA_040757115.1). Lineage (NCBI taxonomy): Bacteria > bacterium. The sequence continues at coordinate 14,360 of JBFLYA010000034.1, forward strand.
AACCCTTATAGCATCGGCAAATATCTATCTATTTCATGGGAAGTAACCTGGATTCTATCATTATCCCATTCTTTCATTTTATTATGGAGGAATCTGGTAAAGATGTGTTCACCAAAGGTTTCTTTGACCAATCGGCTTTTTTCAGTCTCTTGTAAGGCTTCAAATAAATTCCCTGGCAGATGTTTTAATTTTCTATATTCGCGTTCTTCTGGTTCCATGTGGTAGAGGTTGGGTTCAACTGGTGGAGGAAGTTCGTATTTATTCTTAATCCCTTCTAATCCAGCCGCCAACATCACGGCGAAGGCAAGATATGGGTTACAGGCGGGGTCTGGACAGCGCAGTTCTGCCCGTGTGGCTTGCTCACTGCCTGGCCGATACATCGGCACACGAATAAGTGCCGTTCGATTGCGGTGAGCCCAGGAAATATAGACCGGAGCTTCATAGCCAGGCACTAACCTTTTATAAGAATTTACCCATTGGGATAAAATAGAGCATATTTCGCGGGCATGTTTTAATTGACCAGCAATAAAAGACTTCGCTGTCACAGACAGATTATGTTCATCGTTTGGGTCAAAAAAGGCGTTCTTTGTGCCCTGAAATAAAGATTGGTGAGTATGCATGCCCGAACCATTTACCCCAAACACGGGTTTAGGCATAAAGGTAGCATAAACACCTTCCTGCTGAGCAATCTCCTTTACCACCATCCGATAGGTCATAGTATAGTCAGCCATAGTAAGTGCATCTTGATACCTCAAATCTATTTCATGTTGAGATGGTGCTACCTCATGATGTGAAGTCTCAACCGGGATACCCATCTCTTCTAATACCTTGACTGTCTTTTTTCTAAGTCGATTAGCCAGGTCATAAGGCACTATATCAAAATATCCACCTTCGTCTAACCCTTTTGCTTCCTTGTTAGATTTAAAATAAAAATATTCCAATTCAGGCCCAATATAGTAGGTAAATCCTAACTCTGCGGCTTCCTTAATGACCTTTTTTAAGACATATCTTGGGTCTCCTGGATATGGGGAACCATCAGGATTAAGAATATCACAAAACATCCTGCCAACAGGTTCTTCTACAGGTTCCCATGGTAACAACTGAAATGTTTCTGGTTCAGGTTTAGCCAGAATATCACTCTCTTCAGCCTCAGCAAATCCAGTAATCGATGACCCATCAAAACCCTTTCCGTGTTCAAATGCCGATTCAACCTCTCTATCGGTTATAGTTACACATTTAAGGAAACCAAGCACATCGGTGAACCAGAGTTGAATATTTTTGACATTCTTCTCCTTTATAATCTTTAAAACTTTATCTACCTCTTTCATTGATACACACTCCTTTATAAAAGATATGGGAATCTGTTTATCTTCCCGAAATCGCCTTTATTTGAATAAAAACAAGGCGGCGAAGAAACTATGTTCTATCAATCAACTTCTCGTGGCATTATAAGCAACTGGATTCCACCTAAAATTTCCTGTATGCGATTGGGTGAAAGAGTACCGATTTTTTCTACAAGATCGGATTTATCCACCGTAACAAGATGGGAAATGTTTACAACACTCTGTTTGGGAAGATTTGCCTCACCTTTTGAAAGTAAAACGTTGCCTGGTACTTTTGCCCGCTTCAAATTAGATGTCAGTGTGCAGACTACCACTGTATTTATACGACTACGATTGAATAGATTGTTCTGAATAACAACATGCGGATGCCGATAGCCAGGTGCAGAGCCGGATGGTTCACCAAGTTCAACCCAAAAGACATCCCCTTGATTTATCACCATTGCCCCCTCACAAGTCGCTTATGCCTGGCTCGAACATTCTTTTCATATTTTCTCTCAGCTAAATCAGGTGCATCTCCATAGGCATCATTGAGTTGTTGAAGAAGTTGTTGATTCTGTTGTCGCTGGAGAAAATCCTTCACCGCCATTGCAACTAAATGACTGCGAGATACATTCATCCTCTGTGCCAGCGATTCTATCCCTTCAAAGAGAGATTTCTGAATTGAAATTGCAGTTTTAACATTTGCCATTTTGTTATATCCTCTTTCCTCCCATAAACATAACATACCCAATTGATAGGAATTGCTTTTTTAGTATTTTGGATTATTATGTCCATTTCTTGCACATTCTAACGATATTTTACCAAAAATTTTATCATAAGTCAATAGAAAAGTGAGAAAGAGAATAAACAGTAGTAATAGTAGAGCTTGAATATCTGTTTCTTGCATTTTATTTAAACCTATTTCACAGGTCGAAATTCATTCCAAAAACAACAAAAAATGTAACCTTTTTCGAGAGGGGGGAGGGGGATGGCGTTTGTAAGTCGTCGTAAATATCGAGTTGAAATTTTAAAGATAGAAGTGTACTGTTTCTTTCCCACAACAGGTCGGATGAATATCTCACCCGACCTGTCGATATTTTTTTTGTTCTGGCTAAGTCTATCCTTCTAAAATTTTCTCTGCTTCTTCACGGTAAGCATCCATTAAATACGGAATACCGGTAACCTTAGTGCATTCTTCCGTCAACGACATCAGTTCGTCTCTGGTAATAGCATTGATATTGAAGCAGCGAGCTCCAGCCATAAGCTGTTGTAAGCCCACTTTAATCTTCTGTGAATAGCTGTAAATGCCAAGTGCGCCAAGAGGAAGTTTCTTCATCTCATCTTTGCCCAGCATATTCGTTACTTCCTCATAGCAAACGAAGATTTCATCAATGGTAGTGCCAAACTCGCTGACAGTTTTTGGCAGGTCATCTTTCTCAATCCATTCGGCGATATTCTTGCCCACCATTCCAGGAATCATCAGTGCTCTACCCATACATACGGCTTTGACAAACGGAGCACCTAAAGCTAATGCCTTAAATACGCCATCTTCGCTGGAAAATCCACCAGCAAAAGCAATATCTGGCACTCTTTCGCCTTTATCCGCTAATTTCTTGCAAAATTCATAGGTAGCGGCATGTAAATAGAGAGATGGCATACCCCATTCTTCCATCATCCGCCAGGGACTCATACCCGTTCCACCTGGGGCACCATCAATGGTAAGCAAATCAATCTTAGCTTTGGCTCCCCACTTTATTGCCATAGCCAATTCACGCAAGCCATAGGCACCAGTTTTCAGGGTAATTCTCTTAAATCCTATCTTGCGTAATCGTTCTACTTCAGCATAGAATTCTTCTTCTCCGATAAACCCAAGTCGGCTGTGCCGCTCAAATTCCTTAATCGCTTTATCCCTGAATGCCGCTTGAATCACCGGGTCTGATGGGTCAGGGGTAACAATGTATCCCCGTTTTTGTAATTCCTGCGCCCGTTCTAAACTCTTTACCTTGATTTCGCCACCAATACACTTGGCACCCTGTCCCCATTTAAGCTCAATGGTCTCAAGACCATGTTTCTTATGAACATACTCAGCTACCCCCAGTCGGGTATCTTCTACATTCATCTGAACCAATATCTCACCATAGCCTCGATGATACCGTTTATAGATTTCAATCCGTCTATCCATATCCGGTGCATTAACAATCTTCTTATTGGCATCTAATTCCAATTGTGGGTCAATACCACAAACATTTTCTCCACAAACTAATGTTACGCCACTGATAGCGGCGCCAACCGCAAAGTGTTCCCAATTGCGACGGGCAATTTCAGTTGAACCAAGTGCCCCTGTAAAAATAGGCACCTGCATCTTAACTTTAATATCCCATCCATATTCGGTCTCTGTATTGACTGCGGGAAAGGTAGCTGTATCCGGGTCTCCAATTACTCCCTTTGGTAATCCTTTAGCACCCAAAGCATAACCCTGAATATTGAGATGTGAATAATCAACCGGGTAGTTTTTATCACCACCTGCAGTTATTTCACCAAACGGACCTGGATAGATAACCTCTCTGCCACGAAAGCTTGATTTAAACACCTCGCAGTTGCCTCGACAACCATCTATACAGCGGGTACACAAGCCACTCATTGGAACTACACTTCGAGAACGATTGGAAGTTCTGGTGGCATCATTAGCATTTGGTTGTTGTAAATTCATTTCTTAACCTCCTTGTGAGTCAACACCTTATAAAAAAACAAAAAAGGTGTCCTATCTCTTGTTAATTGTTTAGTTAGACACCTTTGTCTTTTGATTCAATAAATCTCTCTAATACGCCATTGTATCAGACTATAAAATATGATAGCATAAGATTAAAATTTTGTCAAGTGTTTTTTTGCCGGTAACTATTCACCACGAAGAGCACGAAGGACACAAAATGGAATTTAATGTCTTGTAATTTTCGGTAGTGTCTGACAATAACTACAATTTTTTGTAAGGGTTCAGGTAGGATAAAAATAAGGAGAAAGGGAGAAGATGGAGAAGTGGAGAAAAGAAGAGCTGGACTTTCGTAAATTTTATGCTACTTCTAAAGTTCTCTTTATCCTTATCAATCTGTTTATTTTGCTCAAAGATGGCAAAATTAGGCTCCAAAGCCTGATGATTTTTTTGCAACTTATCCTTTGAAGTTGAGTTGATAAAAAATGCTTTACTTATTTTCTTCCCTTTGTGCCCTTTGCGTTACTACTTTGTGCCCTTTGCGATTTATCCTTTTTTAATCGCGAAGAACGCAAAGAAATCGACCGCAAAGAACGCAAAGATTAAAGGAGAAAGGAATCATAGAAAATTCACGAAACTCCAGGATAAGTGGGAAGTATTATAATCAGGTTAGAGCATACATTAGAGCAGTGGATAAAGAAATAGGGTTACTGGTAAATTTCGCAGACTCCAGGATTGATGTCCGAAGGGTGAAGCAAGAAAAAGTTTGAGCCATTTCTCCAATTCTCCCTTTTCCCCATTTCTCCTTGTTTACACTTCTAATGTATAGCCCTGAACGGTTACAAGATATTTTTAAAAAATTCTCGGTCAGCCTCTTGACAGCTATAAACTTTTATGATAAAGTAGTTCTAAGGAGCAATGATATTTTGCGAAAAATACAGTCACAGACAATTACAAAAACAGTAAAGGATTTATGTATCAAGGCTAATCTGGAGTTACGAGAAGATGTCCTATCAACCCTGGAGAAAGGCTTAAATAATGAAGATAATCCCCGAGCAAAAAGGATATTGCAAATATTAATCGAAAATGCTTCTCTTGCCAGAGAGAAAAAATTGCCTATTTGCCAGGATACAGGTGTTGCCATCGTATTTATTGATATTGGTCAGGATGTCCAGATTATTGGAGATGATTTATTTTCCGCCATTAATCAAGGAATAAAACTTGGATATGAGGCGGGATATTGTCGAAAATCAGTTGTTAATGACCCAATCATAAGAGAAAACACTAATGATAATACACCAGGAATTATCCACTATAATTTTATCGCTGGTGATAAACTAAAGATTACTGTTATGCCAAAAGGCTTTGGTTGTGAGAATAGAAGTTGTATTAAAATGCTTCTGCCAACGGCAGAGATTGGTGAAATAAAAAAGGTAATTATTGATGCGGTAAAAGACGCCGGTCCAGATGCCTGTCCCCCTTTTGTCTTAGGCATAGGGCTTGGTGGAACAATGGATAAAGCCGCTCAACTTTCTAAAGAGGCACTACTTTCTTCCATTGATAAATCATCTTTGCAAACTCATATTGCCAGATTAGAACAAGAAATCTTCGAAGAGGTAAATAGCCTGAATATTGGTCCAATGGGATTAGGTGGTAAGACAACGGTTTTAGGTGTCAATATCCTGACTTATCCAACACATATTGGCGGACTGCCAGTTGCCATAAATATCAATTGCCATGCGTTACGAAGCGCAAGTTGTTATGTGTGATGTGGTGCGTATGATATACCCAAACAAAACAGGTTTGCAAAAACTTTCCACCTGTGCGGTTAAATGTAAAATGGATAATGTCCAATGAAAATGTATAACTGAAAGGTAATGAGTCTTGCGAAGTACTAAAATTTCCCATTTTTCATTTCCTATTTTACATTTTACATTTATTTTTCCTTTGCGTCTCTGCGATGAATTAGTCTAATCGCACAGGTGGGGATTTTTCCGTGTTTCATCCGTGTCCATCTGTGGCTGAATAATTACAAAGCAGACAACCTTTTTATCTCCACATCACTTTTCTACTCACAGGAGGTGAATTGAATTGGTTAAAAAATTGGTTTGGTTAAGTATTATTTTATGTAGTTTTGCCAGAGTGGTAGATGCGGCAGATTTGCTTATGACCACCTTATCCGATGGGAAGACGATAAAAATAGGTAAATTAGGGATAATAAAATAAGGGGTGCCGTTCTAAATTATGGGTAAGAAAAGCAAACAACTAACTCAAAAACAAAAAAGTAAGCATTCTTCTTTTTCTAAAATGTTAGACTTTATTATAGCCAAAGATGAACCAGTTGTTTCAAACCTATTTGGTTTTATAGATTATCTATGCGGTATTTTAGTTTTTTTAATTGTCTTTGGAATCTATCTTCATACCTTAACCCCATCTATTGCCTTACATGATGCCGGGGATATGGTAACTGCGGCGTATGTATTGGGTATCCCTCATCCTACGGGGTATCCTCTTTATTGCCTCCTGGGTAAGTTCTGGATAACTATTCTACCGATAGGTAATATCGCTTACCGAATGAATATGCTTTCGGCATTATGTGCCTCGTTGGCGTGCCTGATGGTATATTTTACCATTCTAAAGTTAGCCACAAACAGTCCACAGAGGATAAAAAATGATTTCGTTAGTTTTAAATTTATAGCCGCATCAGTAGGAGCATTTATGCTTGCCTTTGCCGTTACCTTCTGGGAACAGGCATTAATTGCCGAAAAATATACCCTTAATGCTTTATTTGCCACTCTACTAATCTTTATCCTGCTGAAATGGTATGAATCGCTTAATTCGCCAGATACACACAAGCCGCAATTCTATCTTTACCTTTTCTCTTTTACCCTGGGTCTATCTTTCACTCACCATATGCAATCTATATTTCTGATTCCACCGGCTATTTATCTTATTGCCGTAATTACCTATCAGATGAAGAAAGAAAAGACCCAAAAAATACTTACCCCTTATCACTTATTTAAGATGTTTATTTGCTTCTTCTTACCGTTATTATTATGGCTATATTTACCCATTCGTGCTTCTACCAATCCTATCCATAATTGGGGTGACCCTCAAACCGTAGATAGATTTATAGAGCATATCCGCGGCGGACAATATGGCTATTATTTTTCATCCTCAATCAAAGAACTCACCATTAGAATATTTACTCATCTTACCAGGTTTTTTCCACATCAATGGACGCTTTATCTGGTTTGGGTTGGAATAGTAGGGATGATAGGACTTTTTAAGCAAAGGCGAAGGATGTTTATTTTCTTGACATTATTAGTCTTAACCGATATACTTCATTCTATCCGATACACCATCATTAACATAGAAGATTACTACATCCCGTCATTTGCTGTTTTTGGAGTTTTTACTGGATATGGTTTGTGGAACATAATGAGGTATTTAAAAAAATATTTATCCCCCTACCCGTTACTCCTTTTAGGACTCCTTCCCCTTATCCCATATAATCTGCACTTATTTCAAAGCGATAAAAGCCAACACTTTTTTGCTTATGATTACAAAACTAATATCCTCAACCATCTGAAGCCTAATGCCATACTTTTTAGTGAAGATGACAATATTGGTTTTACCTTATGGTATCTTTGTTATTGTGAGAAAGAGCGACCGGATATTGATTTACTTGACACGGTCTTTATCCAATATAAATGGTATGCTAATCGAATAAAACCTCTGCATTCTGATTATCCAGAGCAGTTACCTCAAGCCATCTCTGGTGAGATAATCACGCGAATTAAATTAAATAATATTATTCATAATAACATTAACTCAAGACCAATTTATGTCTTTTCTGATAACTGGGTAGATAAAAAATATGGGCTTATTCCAGAAGGGATGTGTTGGCGGGTAGTAGAACACAAGGTAGATAATAAAGAGATGTTCGATGAACTTGAAAAAAATAAGATAGAGTTTAAGATTAGAGGACTAAATAAATCTATTTACAAAGGCTGGCGAGAAGAGGCAATTATAAATAACTATGCTAATTCATATTCTACCTATGGAGGAATTTATGGAAATATGGGATTCTACGACAAGGCAATTATTGAGTTACAAAAGGCGCTTAAATTAAACCCTGAGTCTGCAAATGCACATCATAATCTTGAGATAGCTTATAAGAGGTTAAAGGGAGTCAGTCCTTGAATAGGGAATTTAGTCGTAAATTATATATTCAAGGGTTGCTCCTATTTTTTTATTGACATCAGAGGAAGAAGGTATTATAATTCATAATTATGTGGATTCTTGAGTTTTATATCTTACGGACATTCTGGAAACCCTTTGTGACGAGCCTTTTCTTCTTTAGTGGATTAATTATCATTACCCGCTTTTTTACCCAGTCAGCGTTATTGATAGAAACGCAACTTCCTCCTTTAATCTTTACTGAGTATTTCCTCTGTCAAATACCTTTTGCTCTGGTGTTAGTCAGCCCGGTTGCGGTATTATTAGCCTGCCTGTTTTCCCTGGGGAGTCTTGCCCATCATAACGAAATTATGGCAATGAAATCATCTGGCGTCCATTCATACCGTATTATTTTACCTATTTTGTTATCTGCATTGTTCATTAGTTTCTTAATTACAGGTTTTAATAATTCTATTGTTCTAAAGGCGAACCAGAGGGTAAGTAAAATAAAATCACAAAAAATATATCGTGAAAATATCTCTTTCATCGTTGAAAATCTTTCTTTTAGAAATGATAAAGGCTGGTTTCTGATGATTAAATCGTTTGATAAAGAAAAAGGCAAAATGGAGGGGATAGAAATTAAAGCCCTGAATGATGAAGGGCACCTTTCTTTACGAATAGATGCTAAAGAGGCAAAGTGGGTAAATGGTATCTGGTGGCTTAAAAAAGGAATTTTGCGAGGGTTTAATCAACAGGGATTGGTTATCAAGGAAGAAAAGTTTGAAGAGCAAATGCTACAGATGTGGTCTCCAAAAGAAATCTGGTTAATTAGTCAGGCAGAAAGGAAACAGACTAATGATATGAGTATCAAAGAATTAGTCGCATATATCGAACTACTCAAGGAAAGTGGTTGTAAATTTAATGATAAGTTAGTTGACCTGCACCTGAAGATTTCTTTCCCTTTTGCTAACCTGATTATGGCATTAATTGGGACAAGTTTATCTTTACAAAAACCCAAAGGCAAAATAGTGGCAAGTTTTGGCTTGAGTATTCTTATCAGTTTCCTTTACTGGGAGGCAATAGGTATTGGTCGGGCTTTAGGGATGGCTGAAAATTTACCACCAGTCTTTTCTGCCTGGATTGCCAATATCATTTTTGGGATAGTCGGGATTTATTTAGCATTTAAGATTAAGAATTAGAAAAGAAGTTGCCATTATTCCGCCAGCCAGCTAAATACTCGATTAACGAAATCGTGGCTAAATACCAGAAGAGAATTAACAAAAGAGGATGTATCACCAAAAACCAGAACTTTGCCCTGACCATAATTTTGACAGGCTACAAGGATAATGTCTCCTAATTGTTCATTCGGGTCATAATCTAAATTCCCTAAATATGCCTGTTCGGGATTATCTTCTTTGCCCGGGTCAGAGTAACCATATTTACCCATAATGATAGGGTAGGCGGGGTGAGTAATTTTTAATGAGGCGCCAACGACAATTCCTGGTTCATCCTCAATATCCTCTAAACCAATGGTAATCGGATGATTAAGATACTGATATGAATGAAGCCAACCACCAATGAAATAATCCGCTGAATCAAAATTATATTTAATATTTACTGGTTCTAAAATGTCATTTAACTGGTTACTTGCACCTTTTTTATAAAATGTATGGTCTCCTAAAAGAAGTAATGAACCACCCTTTTCAACAAACTCCCAGATAGCCTTGTTTTCGTCATCCGCAATAGCCTCCTCAATATTTATCATAACTAATATCTTTGCCTCGTTTAATATCTTTTGAGTAATTGTTTTAGTCCAGATGGGTTCAAATCCAATCCTGGCAACAAACAACGGTAAATTTCCAAACATACCTCCACTGTAAGCCCCAAAATCGTTAAAAGTTGGTATGTTCCAATTTAAAAAGCCTTTTTCATAAAAAACAACCTTTTCTTTACTTACAGATTTTTGAGAAGGATGCGGAAATGTCATAAAACCAATTGAAAAACAAACTAACAGCCCAATAATGGGGATAAAAATTTTACCACCTCTTGTTTGTTCAACCTGAAATTCTACATCTTTTAAACCAAAATAAAGCGGGATAAGAAGGAGTAATGATAAAAAAGTAGGCAGGATTAAAATAAAAATATCCTTTTTATGAAAAATCTCTATTAAAAACGCAGCACCAATAACATAAACTATCTGAATAAATAAAACTAAAACTAAACTTAAGATTAGAGAAAATATTTTCTTTTTCTGCGAGAAAAGGCACAAACTCAAAATGATGAAGAGCAATAACAAAGAGATAAAAAGCCCAAGAAATGTATGCCCCAGTAGAATATCCTTTCTAATGAGTGTGCTTAAAGATGCTGTGAATGATAGCGAGAGATTTTGCAATCCACACCAAACAAAAGGATGAAATTTATAAAATATTATAAAAAACAGATAAAGGCTCGTCGCAAAAAGTAATGTTGGTATCTCTTTTGGCTGGTAGTTTAATCCTCGTAAAAATAGCCCAAAACCAAATAAAACAAAGATAACTCCTGTTAATCTTAAAATTATATCTTTGGGAAGTAATGCAAAACCCAGAAGCGAAAAAAATAATCCTGCAATTAACAACCTTTTAGCTACAATCATTGGTTTAAATGGGAAATAACTTACCAGAAGGCATAAAAGCAAGATAGTGCCCAGATAGAGATTTAACCAATGAGTAAAAAAACCCATATTTTCTGAAAGGAAGTTAATAGAAATAAAAAAAAGAGAAAATTTAGTAAATTGGGAATGGTGTATTTCCATTGATTCCTCCTGAAAATAAGGAAGTAGGAAGTAGAGAGTAGAGAGTAGAAAGTAAAGAAAACATCACTCCTCAGGCCTATCTCCTTTTGGTCAATGGTCAATGGTCATTGACTAATGACCATTGACTCCAATCTCTCTCCCATTAATTTTCATCGTCCTCGTATAATATATATTGTTGGTCATTTTGAATGCCACAATCTTAATTCCTTATTAAATCCCCCACGATTGGGGGTTGGGGGTTGAAAATAAAATTAAAAAATTAATTATTA